>JAHRWY010000139.1:0-2893 GCA_019104935.1 Kaistella sp. | reverse complement strand
GGGTGATATCGAATCGCTTCCTTATATAGAATCGGTTCGCCAGCTGAAGTGGGAGCTCGGCGAAAACAATTCTATGGTAATTCACCTTACTTTGCTTCCGTATCTTGCGGCAAGCGGGGAACTGAAAACAAAACCATCTCAGCATTCTGTACGCCAGTTAATGGAAAGCGGAATTCAGGCAGATGTTTTAGTTTGCCGGACTGAACACAAAATCCCTAAGGAACAGCGCGCCAAACTTGCCCAGTTCTGTAATGTGCCTTTGGCAAATGTAATTGAATGCCGGGATATGGAGACCATTTACGAAGTTCCGCTTCATCTCCAAAAACAGGATTTTGACGATGTCGTCCTTAAAGAACTTGGCTTAAAATCAGATTCAGAAGCTGATTTAAAAGACTGGAAAAACTTCCTGAAAAGATACCAGAATCCTAAAAAATCTGTGGAAATCGCACTTGTCGGCAAATATGTTTCGCTTCAGGATTCCTATAAATCCATTGCTGAAGCATTTATTCATGCCGGCGCTGATCTGGAAACCGACGTAAAAATTCGTTGGGTTTACAGTGGCGATCTTACGGAAGACAATATGAAAGAAACTTTATCCGGAATCGACGGTATGCTGATCGCTCCAGGTTTTGGCGACAGAGGAATCGAAGGAAAAATTTCAGCCGCAAGATATGCCCGGGAAAATAATATTCCGCTCCTGGGAATCTGTCTCGGAATGCAGATCATGACCATCGAATTCGCCAGAAATGTGCTGGGATACAAAAAAGCCAACTCTATGGAATTCGACACCTCCACTCCAGATCCGGTGATCTCTTTGATGGAGGAGCAGAAAAATGTGGTAGATAAAGGCGGAACCATGAGACTGGGTGCCTGGAAATGCACCTTAAAACCAAATTCCAAACTTTTGGAAATCTATGGCTCAAAAAATATTTCTGAAAGACACCGCCACCGCTACGAATTCAATTCAGAATACAAAGAAGAATTCGAAAAGAACGGCCTTCTCCCGACCGGACTGAACCCTGAAACCGGTTTGGTAGAAACCCTGGAGCTTAAAAACCATCCGTTCTACATCGGTGTACAATATCACCCGGAATACAAAAGTACTGTAGCATCGCCTCATCCGCTTTTTAAAGCGCTGATAAAGGCAGCAACCAAAAAATAAAACCGAAGAGATAAAAGACAAAATGTTTTTTATCTCTTTGTTTTTAAATGAGTTGACAAAAAATTCTTCATTGCCAAAAAAATCAGTATTTTTGTCAGCCGAAATTAAAGGGTAAGAACGGTTAAAATTCCAACCCGATAATCCAAACAATCAATTAAAAAGATGCAACAAAATAACGGTTTAGATAAAAATCAACTGATTAGTTTCGCCCTGTTTTCCATGATCCTTATTGGAGCGATGTTTTACTTCCAAAACAAACAGGCTACCGAGCAACAGCTTTTAGATGCCGAAAACAAGGCAAAAACCACCCAAACCACGATTGCCAACAGTACCAAACCCGCTGTTGTTACCAACTTAAACGACAGTGTGAAAGCCACCTCCATTCAGCAGGTTCAGTTGAAAAACAAGGAACTGAGCTTGGGAATCTCTACTTTAGGCGGACAGATTTCTACCGTTCAGCTGAATGAATACAAGGCTTACAACCCACAAAGCGATATCAACGACAGGGCTCTTTTAATATTCGACAGAAATAACTCGTCTTACGGTTTTCAGTTCAAAGACAAAACAGGCAAAACCTTCAATACAAAAGACCTTATTTTTACGCCAACACAAAGTGGCAACACCGTGACGATGCAGGCCAATGCAAACGGTGCGGTGATTCAGTTTATTTATACCCTGCTCGACAAATATACGGTGGATTTCAATGTGAAAACACAGGGATTACATCAACTGGTTGCGGATCAGAAAGCAGATTTCGTTTGGGATTTCAATGCCCGCGGTTTAGAAAAAGGCCGTGCCCAGGAGCAAACCCATACCGAATTCAATTATTCATTTAACAATTACAAGAGTTTTGATTATGACGGCAGAACCGAAATGGACGAGCCGGATGAAACCCTGAACTGGCTTGCCATAAAACAGCAGTTTTTCTCTGCTGTGATCGAACCGCAACACGGTTTCAAAAACTCTAAAGGTTCTCAGGAAATGGTGGAAGAAGGTGAGTTTCTTAAGAAATTTAACTTCAACGGCCAGGTTGATTTGGCAGGAAACGAGTTAAATCAAAATTTCAAATGGTACTTTATGCCTTTGGATTTGCCTTTATTAAAATCGTATGACAAAAACTTCGATGAATTACTGCCTTTGGGCTGGTCATTTATCGGAAGCATGAACCGCTGGTTCTTCATCCCGATGTATAACCTGATCTCCAGTTGGGGATTGGCTGCAGGTTGGGTAATTTTCCTGATGACGATTATTGTGAAGATTATTCTGTCGCCGGTAATGTTCAAACAGCACAAACTCAGCGCGATGATGCGTGTTATCCGTCCGGAGATTGATGAAGTAAATGCAAAATTTAAGGATGCAGATCCTTTAAAAAAACAACAGGAAACAATGGCAGTTTACCGGAAAGCCGGGGTAAATCAGATGGCGGGATGTTTGCCGGCCTTGCTGCAGATCCCGATTTTCTATGCGCTCTTCCGTTTCTTCCCGAACATGATCGACCTGAGAGGCAAAAGCTTCTGGTTTGCAAAGGATTTAACAGCTTATGATGACGTGATTAAACTGCCGTTCCATATTCCGTTCTTAGGAGAACACTTAAGTATTTTCGCGATTGCGTGTACCGTAGTGATCTTAATTTATACGGTAATGACTTCAGGAAACATTCAGCAGCCACAACAGGAAGGTATGCCGAACATGAAAGTGCTGATGTACATCTTTCCGATTACCTTCCTTTTC
>JAHRWY010000082.1:0-3558 GCA_019104935.1 Kaistella sp. | reverse complement strand
AAAGGACGGACAGGTAGAGAACAATAGTATTTTTTATTGAATTTTTTTGCTGTTTTATTTAATTTCGATAACAATAGTTTAAAAATATCAAAGATATTTTTCACTATGTTTCCGAATATATGAGAATAAGTATAAATTATTCTATGTTTTCTATTGTTTAAAAAAAAGTCAAGATGACTTCGCTAAAAAAAATTACTTATTGAAGTGCTGAGTTTATAAAATCGCTAAAACATAAAAGTCGGAGAGTCATCTTATCCATTCAACTACTCATCTATTCAACTATTCAACAAATAAACAAAAATATGAAACACATTCAATTATCTTACGACAAAGCGCTGGGTTTTGTATCTGCTGAAAAAATAGCCGGGTACAAAAACGATGTGAAAACAGCTAATGAAGCGCTTCACAACGGTACAGGCAAAGGCAACGATTTTCTGGGATGGCTCAACCTGCCTTCATCCATCGATGAAGCTCACCTGGCCGATGTGGAAAACACCGCAAGAATCCTTCGCGATAACTGCGAAGTGGTGGTGGTAATCGGGATTGGAGGAAGTTATCTGGGTGCAAAAGCTGTGATTGATGCACTTTCCAACAGTTTTGACTGGTTGCAGGCTGAACGCAAATCGCCTGTGATTCTTTATGCCGGACAAAACATCGGCGAAGATTATCTCTATGAATTGCAGGAATTGCTGAAAACAAAACGTTTCGGCATCATCTCCATTTCCAAATCTGGAACAACTACTGAGCCCGCTTTGGCTTTCCGCCTGCTGAAAACGCAGCTGGAAGAACAGCAAGGAAAAGATGTTGCTCAAAAACTAATTGTTTGTGTGACTGATAAAGCGAAAGGTGCGCTTCGTACATTGGCTGACAAAGAAGGGTTGAAATCTTTTGTACTGGAAGACAATGTGGGAGGCCGTTATTCGGTGCTCACTCCCGTTGGATTGCTTCCGATTGCAGTTGCCGGAATGGATATCCGCCAGCTGGTGCAGGGTGCCCGCGAAATGGAAGAAGCGTGTGGATTGGACACTCCTTTTGAAAATAATCCTGCTGCTCAGTATGCGGCTGTTCGCAATGAACTCTACCGCACAGGAAAAAAAATTGAGATTCTGGTAAATTACCATCCGAAACTTCACTTTGTTTCTGAATGGTGGAAACAGCTTTACGGTGAAAGTGAAGGCAAAGAGAACAAAGGTATTTTCCCTGCTTCTGTTGACTTCACTACCGATCTTCACTCTATGGGACAATGGATTCAGGAAGGTGAACGGACTATTTTTGAAACAGTAATTTCTGTAAAAGAGCCGAACCACACCAAAATTTTCCCGCATTCGGAAGAAAACCTGGACGGACTGAACTTCCTGGCCGGAAAACGGGTGGATGAAGTGAACAAAATGGCCGAACTCGGCACTATGATTGCCCACGTGGATGGCGGTGTACCCAACCTTAAAATTGAACTTCCGAAACTAAACGAATTCTATTTGGGTGAATTGATCTATTTCTTTGAAAAAGCATGCGGAATAAGCGGTTATGTACTTGGCGTAAATCCATTTGACCAACCGGGCGTGGAAGCATACAAGAAAAATATGTTTGCACTGCTCGAAAAACCGGGCTACGAAGCCGAAACAAAAGCAATAAAAGCACGACTATAGGTTAGTTTTGAGTTTTGAGTTTTGAGTTTTGAGTTTTGAGTTTTGAGTTCCGGGTTCTGAGTATTGAGTTCTGAGTTCTGAGTAATTTATAATCGAATATAAAAATCCATCTGAAGAGGTTAAGGTGGATTTTTTTTGTTTAAAGTAAGCCGAATGAAGGGTGTCTCATAGTGTTTTTATTTAAATCTGATTCGGATATAATATAGATATAAAACACATATATATCACATATAATACAGATATAATAAACTCGTATATGTGTATTATATCTGAAATATTTCTTTTTTATTTCTGTTTTAAATCCATTTTAAATCAAAATCAGACCGGTAAATGATACCTTTCTGCTGCTTATTTACGAAAAAACCTATCTGGAAATTTTTCCCGGAATTTAAATCATTTTTCAGCCAAACATGAATGCAAATGAACCGACAAAACCTCTCCCGATGAAGGATTCAGACACCGGGCATCTGAATAATTATTCCGAAAGATTCTTTGTTTTTTGAAAAATTGATGGTATGTTTGGGGAAGATATTTTTCACGTATCCTTTTGCTATATATTTCGGAAGGTGAAAAACACGAATTAACAGACATTTTTTTCTGATAAAAGAATATACTACGACTTTTTACATACGGCATTCTATTCGAAAAGTTCAAAAAAAAAAAAAAAATGAACCGGAGTTAACGATTCCGATATTTTACTTCAGACTGTAAACACTGAAAATGAATAGATTATGAAAATCTCAAGAATAGATCATCGACACGAAAAACGCATCCGCGTAGATTTTCCGTACAATGCCGAAATTACAGCTAAACAGAAGTTGAATGACGATGTACGATGGATTAAAAAGTAATTATTTATCTAAGACTCATAACATAAAACAGATGATAAAATAACAATTATAAAACCTTATTTCGTATTTTATTGTACCTTAGTAGATATAAACAACATGATGTTCAACCTTATTAATTCATTTTAAAAATGAAAATTGAATACAATAATCTTTACACACATTTCATTTTTACAACCCTGCACAGGTTACCTCTGATTCCGGAAAAACACAGACAACGAATTGAGAAATACATTACGGGTATAGTGAATAATAACAAATGCAGGCTATATGCAATTTATGCTAATCCAGAGCATGTTCATTTTCTCGTATCACGATCGCCCGATATCGATGAAGAACGTTTGGCAAACATAATTGCAAATTCTTCAACTAAATTTGTTAAAGAAAACAAACTTACAATAGGAAATTTCGAATGGCAGGAATCGTGTTCAGCTTTTTCGGTATCAAAAAAAGATGTTGATAATGTATGTAAATATATTTTGAACCAAAAAGCACATCATCATAAGCAAACTTTTGCGGAAGAATATGAAGAATTTATTAAGTTTTATCAAAAAACAATTATTCCTGACTAATAAATAAAATAAGGTTGATGGCAGGTGTGCGTATTTTCTATTAAGGTTTTAATATGACAGCAAAATAAGGTCAATTTTAAAAAATACATTATCTGCATAATTCAAAACCATTATTTTCTTACTCCTTTACCCTACGTTGAAAATAATATTTTTAACAAATTACCGCGAATTTCCGGCAAGCTATACCGAAAAACTGAAAGAATTGCGGTACAGCAAAAATACGCTGGATGTTTATACCGATTTGTTTGAAGAATTTATCAATTACTACCCAGACCTTGCGCCCGAAAATATATCCGAAGAAGAAATTATTGCCTTTCTGCGCTACCTGGTCAATGAACGAAAAATATCCACTTCCTATCAAAATCAGTCGATAAACGCAATAAAATTCTATTATGAACGTGTGTTTGGTCAGGCCACGCAAAGTTTATTATATAGAACGGCCTCAGAAAGAGAAATTTTTGCCGGAAGTTTTAAGCGAAGAAGAAGTAATTA
>JAHRWY010000006.1:0-14933 GCA_019104935.1 Kaistella sp. | reverse complement strand
TGAAATCATCTACTTTTGTTCCCGTCATTTTCGAAGCTTCGGCAATAGTAACGCGCGAAGCCATGATTTTGCGGAGAATAGGATTCTTCAGCTTCTCCAGTGGTTTCGCAATGGAGGCTATGGCATCTACACTGCCGGAGTTTTCTTTAATAAGCTCCGAAATCTTTGTATTTATTGACATTGTTTTCATAAGTGATTCTTTTTTTCCTTTGCCCAGAATTCATCATCATAATCTTCCACAGCGTCGTGGTCTTCACCATGAAGAACTTCACCGATCTTCCCAAGTTCCTGATCTGAAAATTTTTCTTCAAGGTAAGGGAAAAGTTGCCGCTCCTCGTATCTTGTGTGGTCATCAATCAGCGTGGCAAGTTCAAGCAACAGCGGATTTGTTTTGGTGTTCGACCTTACGTTAATTTCATTGATTTTCGCCAGAATCCGTTGGTGATCGGCCAGCCCTTTCTTCACCATTTCGTCTTCGGTATCAATAAAAAGCAGTTTTTCTTCCGTTGCAAAATGGCTTTGTAAGTGATTTAACCAGAACCAGTTGGTGTAACGGATCATTCTTTCGGGTTCGGTTTCCGCTTTTACACCGGTGCGCAGTTTCCAGCAGAAAAGCAGCGTTGCGTGATGTTCGCGGGAAACAGGAACCAGATTTTCGTTGCGTTTGATCGGTTTTTTTTCCATTGTTGATTTTTTTTATGAATGAGCCGCGGCAATCTCTTCATCCAGCTTTAATGCTCTCGGGAACAGATAATCGTTTTCGATGCGCAGATGGAGATAAAGATCGCTCTCGAATTCCTTCAGTTTTTCATAAAGGTAAGTAAAAGAGTTACATGCGTTTTTAGGAGGTGCGAAATTATTGGTAATTCTTCTCAGGAAATTAAGGTCTTCGCCAGCGATTTCGTGTTCTTTTAACAGGATGCGGATTGGGTGATCCAGGGTTCCGGCGTCGTAACTTAATACTTCGGACGGATTGTCTTTTTTACTCAACAACTGCCGGATGACAGGGAAAAGCACTTCCTCTTCGTTCGTAATGTGATTCAGCAGATCCTGCAGGAAATGATGCGTACTGGTAGCCACACGGTGCAGTTCAGGATTATTTTCCCCGTGATGTTCGGCGACTTTTATGACGAGACCGTTCAGGCTTTCCGCATTGTCTTTAATGTACTGGTGATGCGTCGCCACGATATAATCGGTCAACATGCCGAGTTCCCATTCGTCGTAATCTTTATTGTCGGGGAATTTCGGACCGGAATCGCTGCAACCGAAAGTCACCCCTTTTTCTTTTAAAAGCGCTGCTTTTTTCACGTCCTTTTCAGGAATTGAACCTTTTTGTGGCGTGTTTTCATCGGGATTTTTGGCGATTTTCACTTTAAACCATTCAGGGCCCTGTTCCAGATATTCCCAGGTGAAGATATTTCCGCGTTCGGCCAGAAGTTCATAATATAACGGTTTAGGATCGTGATCGTTTTCAATAACGAAAGCTTCACCGGCTGACAGTGCATCGAAATATTTAAAAACAGTCGGATGCTTCATGCGCGGCTCAAGTTGGGTAACGTCTAACGTTTGTATATCCTGACTTTCCTCTGCGGGATTTTTTGCAATCTGAACAACGAACCATTCCGGACCCTGCTCAAGATATTCCCAGGTAAAAATGTTTCCACGCTCGGCAAGAAGCTCGTAGTAAAGTGGTTTTGGGTCGTGATCATTTTCGATGACGAAGTTTTCACCAGCCGACAGCGCATCGAAATATTGGAAAACAGTGGGATGTTTTAATCTGGGTTCTAAAAGGGTTACGTTCAGTGTTTGGAGTGTTGCCATGTTATTTAAATTAGGTTTAGGGTTGATTTATTGTTTTTTAATTAAGACCAATTTGTCTGATTATTGTTTAAAATTTTTTACCTTCTTTTCAGCTGAAGTATATCGGCTTCATTACCGTTCCGGAAACTGCTCAGCGTTACTTCGCCATAAATCGAGTACAGTTTGTCGCGGGCTTCTTTGTACTGGTTATGAATCGGACAGGGATTTGTCTCTGAACAGAATTCAAGTCCCAATCCACAACCATGAAACATTTTACTACCATCAATCGCTTCCACAATATCTGCCAGTGAAAATTCTGCTTCCTTATCGGAAATGCAGAATCCGCCATATCGGCCTTTTGAACTTTGCAGGTAGCCTTTTTTGCTGAGGCTCTGCAGAATTTTGGCGATAAAAAGCTCCGGTGAATTGATCTTCTCGGAGATTTCTTTAATATTCACCATATGTCCGTCTTTTGATTGCTGGGCGATATAGATCATTGCTCTTAACGCATATTCACATGTTTTCGAAAGCATACTGTGTAATTCTGTGACAAATTTAGATATTATTTTTAATTAAGACAAATTAGTCTTATTTAAATTTACTATTTTATTTTATGAGTTTACGCATGAAAAAAACTCAACCAACATGTTGATTGAGTTCTTATAGATTTCTAATTTAAAGTTTCTACACCAGTTCTACAGAATGCTGTTTCACCAATTCCTGCTGTACGTTGGAAGGTACGAGCTGGTATTCTGAGAATTTCATGCTGAATTTCGCTTTCCCTCCTGTAATAGAGCGCAACGTGGAGCCGTAATCGTGGAGTTCAGCCAGAGGAACCTCAGCCAGAATTTTCTGGTAATGCCCTTCGGAATCCATTCCGGAGATCATGGCGCGGCGGGTCTGCAAATCGCCCATTACGTCACCGGTATCTTCGTCCGGACAAAGGATCTCTACGGAATATATAGGTTCCAGCAGCTGTGGTTTCGCATTATGGAAACCTTCTCTGAACGCGCCCGAAGCCGCCAGCTGGAAGGAAATATCATTGGAGTCCACGCTGTGCATTTTGCCATCGTAAACAATTACACGGATATTCTGGCAATGTGAACCGGTAAGCGGGCCTTCTTTCATCTGCTGCATAATTCCTTTTTTAATGGCACCGATGTAACGGTTATCGATTGCGCCACCCACGACGCACCAGTAAAAGGCAAGTTTTCCGCCCCATGGCAAATCTTCAATCTCTTTCTGACGGATGTTGAAACCTGTAGGTTCCGGCATATCATCGTAGAAATTTTCAACTCTCATGTGGATTTCTCCGAACTGACCTGAGCCGCCGGATTGTTTTTTGTGACGGTAATCGGCATCTGCTTTTCCGGTAATGGTTTCACGGTAAGGAATTTTAGGATTCCCGAAATTCATATTGACACCAAATTCTTTCTGCAGTCTCTGCTTCACCAGATCCAGATGCAGCTGTCCCTGACCATGAAGAATGGTCTGTTTCAGTTCTGCAGACTGTTCCACTTTCAGGGTAGGATCTTCTTCCTCAATTTTATGCAAAGCGGTAACGAGTTTTTCCATGTCTGCTGTGGAGTCTGTAGAAACCGCTTTTCTGATGCGGCTTTCAGGGAATTCCATCGGTCTTACTTTTCGGTCTAAACCTTTGGCATTTAAAGTATTGTTTGAGTGGCCGTATTTCAGTTTTACTGTAACACCTAAGTCACCTGCAACCAGTTCATTTACAGGAATTCTTTCCTTTCCTTCCGCTACAAAGAGCTGAGAAATCCTTTCAGTCTCGCCGTTATTGGCATTTACGAGTTCATCACCGGGCTTCAGTTTACCACTTAGGACTTTAAAGTAGGAAACCATCCCTACCTGAGGCTCAGAAAGTGTTTTGTAAATAAATATCGTGGTTTTGTCCTCAGGGTCGTAATTAATCTCGCCACCGTTTTCTAGTTTTCTTGCAGGGCGTTCTGCAGGTGACGGAGCAATATCATCGATAAAGCCCATCAAACGGCCGGAGCCCATATCTTTCAGGCCACTGGTTACAAATACAGGGAAAAACTGCTGTTTCGCTAATGCGATGGTAATGCCTTTTGCGAGTTCCTCTTCAGACAGATTACCTTCTTCAAAGTACTTTTCCATTAAGCCTTCCTCGTTTTCGGCAGCGATTTCTACCAAGGCGTTGTGCATTTCGTTGGCTTTTGTCATTTCGCTTTCGGGAATCGGTTTCTTTTCAGGTTTGCCTCCGTTTGCGGGGAATTCGTACATTATCATTCTTAAAGCATCGATAATCGCATTGAAATTAGCTCCTGAATTATACGGATACTGGATGGGAACCAACTTCGAACCAAAACGTTCTTTGGCCTGTTCCAGGGTTTTCTCGAAATCCGCTTTTGGATGATCGAGCTGGTTGATAACGAAGATTGCAGGAGTCTGGTATTTTTCAACATATTCCCAAACCAGTTCCGTACCTACTTCCACACCATTGGCAGCATTAAGGACGATAACTGCGGTATCAGCTACCTTTAATGAAGAAACGACCTCGCCAACGAAATCGTCAAATCCTGGGGTATCGATAATGTTAATTTTGTTGTTTTTCCAGTTTACGAACATCTGGTGAGAGAAAATGGTTTTCCCTTTTTCGTGCTCGAGGTCTGTATGGTCGCTCACCGTGTTCTGTCCTTCGACTGATCCACGGCGCTTAATCGCTCCGCCTTCGTAAAGCATGGTTTCTATAAGCGTAGTTTTGCCACTGTCGGAATGACCGAGTAAAACCACATTTCGTAAATCTTTGGTATTAGCACTCATAATATATAGTTTTAATTATTTTATGGGAATGCTAAAAAGGAAATGACCTGCATTTGATTTTTAGGTAGTTAAAGTTACAAAAGATTTAAATTGGATCTTCTTATTTTTAAAAAGTAAATTCATGATATTTCGCATTAAGGGTTGGGATTGCTTATCACATGCTAAGACCTGAAGTAAACTAAATAAAGACCTTAGTTTGGTACGGCAGAAGTACGGCTCAACTACGGCTCAACCTTCTGTAAATGTTTTCAGTAAAGGGTTTAGAGAGAATTAACAGGCTGAAAAATGCAGTTTCAACAAGATAACGAGCGATTTAACTCGCTGTTTTATAGCATGTTATAAAAATACGAAAATAAACTGAAAATATTAGTTTCTGTCAGCAATATGGTTCACAATCATTTCCGCATGGATTCTGGAGTTTTCGATGAACCAGAGATGCGTGTCTTTGCCGCCACAAACAACGCCGGCCAAATAAAGATTGGCAACGTTCGTTTCCATGGTTTCGGGATCATAGGCAGGAACAAGACTGTCTCCTTTTAACTCGATTCCGGAATTTTTCAGGAATTCGAAATCCGGAAGATAGCCGGTCATTGCAAGCACGAAATCGTTTCCAATTTCATGGATTTTGCCCCATTCGTCTTTAAAAATGACTGAATTTTCTTTAATTTCAATCATTTCTGCATTAAAATAAGCTTTGATGCTTCCTTCCGCAATTCGGTTTTCGATGTCCGGCTTCACCCAGTATTTTACCGATTTTGAAATCTCCGAACTTTTGATGATCATGGTGACTTCCGCTCCTTTTCTGTAGGTTTCCAGAGCAGCATCTACGGCTGAATTGCTGGCACCGCTGACTACAACTTTCTGGTTCGCATACGGATAAGGTTCGGTATAATAATGTTTTACTTTGGGTAAGTTTTCTCCGGGAATATTCATCAGATTCGGGATATCATAAAATCCGGTGGCGATGATTGCGTTTTTTGCGAGATACTTACTTTTAGATGTCTCGATCTCAAATATTTCATTTTTTGAAATCTTCAATACTTCTTCGTAAAGATTGATTTTGAGTTTCCGGTGGCGGGCAATTCCCTGGTAATATTCCAGAGCATCCTGTCTTCCTGGTTTTGGAGAGGTTGTAATGAAGGGAATTTCAGCGATTTCCAGTTTCTCGGCGGTTGAAAAAAACCGCATATATAATGGATAATGATAGAGTGAATTGACAATGGTGCCTTTTTCAATGATTACATAATCCAACTGTTTCTTTTCCGCTTCCAAAGCACAGTTCAAGCCAATTGGGCCGGCGCCGATAATCAATACATCTAAAATTTCCATAGTACAAAATTACAAATCAAATCTTTCACAGCGCAGTTTTTGCCTTAACTAGATACAAAAAAACGGACAGAAAAAATCTGCCCGTTTCGTTTATAGAATGTGATTTCTACCTATTCTTGAGTTTAGTAATGTAATTTGGAATACCAAGAGCTAATACACAGAGTAAGATTGCCACTTTAAGATACCAATATAAATCATCTTCGAAATAAAGAATATTATAAACTAATATAGATAAAAGACCTACCAAAATGAAAGTCTGAACTGCAAAATTATCCTTCAGAGCGCTTGTTCTGTCTCGTGTCAGCAACAGAACCGCAATTAGCGCTATTGTAAACCAAATTTCCATCTTACTTTATCAATCCCAACTCCACCAGTCTTTCGTGAAGGAATTCACCGGCAGTAGTATCCGGATAAAGTTTAGGATTGTTTTCGTCATAGGTTCCTTCCAAAGCGTTCAGTGGCATTTCGCTCACCGGGTGCATGAAGAACGGAATTGAATATCTTGACGTTCCCCACAATTCACGCGGCGGATTTACGACCTGGTGGATGGTAGATTTCAGTTTGTTGTTGGTGTGTCTTGAAAGCATATCGCCAACATTGATCATCAGTTCGTCCGGTTCGGCAATCGCGTCGATCCATTCCCCATCGTGATTCATGACCTGAAGACCCTTACCCTGTGCGCCCATTAAAAGCGTGATCAGGTTGATATCTCCGTGTGCCGCAGCACGAACCGCATTATCAGGCTCTTCTGTAATCGGCGGATAGTGAATTGGTCTTAAAATAGAATTTCCTTCGCTTACGAATTTATCAAAGTAGAATTCATCCAAACCGAGGTGCAAAGCCAAAGCTCTCAAAACGTAAACACCGGTTTTCTCCAACATCTTGAAAGCTTCCTTTCCAACTTCGTTGAACTTAGGCACTTCAGTTACCTCTACGTTATCGGGATAAACTGATGCGTATTTGGAGCCTTCTTCGAGATACTGACCAAAATGCCAGAATTCTTTCAGATCCCCTTTTTTAAAACCTTTTGCCGTTTCTTTCCCAAAACCTACGTAACCGCGCTGGCCGCCAATTCCCGGGATCTCGTATTTCTGCTTGGTTTCTACGGGCAGATCGAAGAAGTTTTTCACTTCTCCGTAGAGTTCATCAACCAGTTTGTCATCCAGAAAGTGACCTTTCAGGGCAACAAATCCGATTTCTTCGTATGCTTTTCCGATTTCATTTACAAATTTTTGTTTGCGTTCCGGGTCATCCGAAAGGAAATCACGCAAATCCACACTTGGAACTAGTTTCATTTTATTGGATTAAAAATTGTGTGGCTAAAATAAGATTTTTTAGATTAGAATTTTAATTATGAGTAAATTTGCGTTTATCCAAATTTTCCCATGAAACAGTTCTCTTCGAAACGAAGCATACAGATCTTAGCACACCTCCTTAAAGAATACGGAATTTTCGACATTGTAATTTCACCAGGCTCCCGAAATGCGCCGCTGGCCATTCATTTTTCCGAGACTGATGAATTCAACTGCTACAGCATTGTTGACGAGCGCAGTGCGGGATTTGTAGGTCTGGGAATGGCAAAAAACATGAAGAAACCTGTCGCTTTAACCTGTACAAGCGGTTCGGCAGCAGCCAACTACTATCCGGCGGTTACTGAAGCATTTTATCAGAACATTCCACTTTTAATCCTTACTGCAGACCGGCCATCGGATTTCGTGGATATTTTCGACGGGCAAACCATCCGCCAGAAAGATCTGTATCAACAGCATTCTTACGGAGACTTCCAGCTTCTGGAAGATGATAAAGAAAATGCAGAAGAAGAAAACTTCAGTTTAATAAAGAAAGCGATCGAGATCTGCTTCGAAAAGCAAGGTCCGGTTCACATCAATATTCCATTAGCAGAGCCGCTTTATCAGCTTGTATCTGAAATTCCTGTTTTCCCGACCGTAGAAAAAACGATACAGAAAAAGAAGTACGAACTGCCTTCGAATCTGGCTGCAGAATGGAATGTTTCGAAAAGAATCATGATTCTGGCTGGAACCAGAGATTACAGCGAAGAACTTGAAATGCAGCTTACACAACTCGTTAAAAATCACAGCGCTGTTGTATTAACCGAAGCCAATTCGAATCTTACCCATCCGAAGTTTTTTAACCATATCGACCGGTATATTTTTAATTTCTCGGAAGAAGATTTCAAAACCTATGCGCCGGATCTGCTCATCACAATTGGGCAGAACGTAGTTTCAAAGAAAATAAAGCAGTTTCTGCGAAAAGCAAAACCTAAGAATCACTGGCACATCCACGAAGTGTGGCAACCCGACACCTTCTTTTCACTTACCGAAAAAATTGAGACCAAGCCGGAAGTCTTCTTCTCAAAACTTTTGCCTTTCATCACGCTGGAGCCCCAGCCTTACTTTAATCTGTGGGACGTGCTGAGAGATAAAAGAGACGCAAAACATAAAGAATACTGCCTGAAAGCTCCGTTTTCAGATTTTAAATTCTTCGAAATCCTTGCCGATAAACTTCCTGAACATGCGAACCTGCATTTCAGTAATTCATCGGCAATCAGGTATGCACAACTCTTCGAATATAAAACCGACAGCATCCACTGCAACCGCGGTACGAGCGGAATCGACGGGTGTACCTCCACGGCAATGGGCTTTGCCATGAAGGCGAAAGACCAAACCGTGCTTGTTACGGGCGATGTGAGTTTCTTTTACGACATCAACGGTTTATGGAACAACTACATCCCGCCTTATACGCGAATCATCGTCTTCAACAATGGTGGCGGCGACATTTTCAAAATTATTCCGGGGACGGATTCTACCAATGCGCTGGATGAATTTATTTTGACTTCACATCATAAAAATGCGGAACACCTGGCTAAACATTTCGGGTTTGCTTACACGAAAGTTGACGATGAAGATATGCTTTCGCGGGTTTTAGATCATTTCTTTAAACACGATGTAAAGGCAAAAATTCTTGAAGTTGACACTTCCGCGATTGAAAATGCGGCCGTCCTGAAAGCGTATTTTGAATACCTGAAGTAATTAAAAATTCATTTGGAAGCCGAATTTTACGCCGAATTTAGAAACATCTGGTCTGTCGAGGTAATTCCCGCGCCAGTTGAAATCGACGCGTAAAATCCTCAAGTTCCCGAAGCCGATATTTTCGAGTCCGAAACCGTATTCATAATAGATTTGCTGATCCGGAGCGGAATACTTCGTGCTCTCGAAGTTAATGTTTTTCGACGCCTCACTTAAGGTTCCGTAAGCGCCGCGAAGGAAAACCAATTCTCTGAATTTCAGCTTTTTAATCAGTGGAATGTGTGCCAGGATTTTCCCCTGAAAATGATGTTCGTAATTTAAAGTCATGTACGCATCAGCAACAAATTCGTAGTATTTCAACAGCGCAAAAGTGTTGGGAACCAAACTGTAGGACTGGTTTCCGGGAATGATGTTCTGCAATGCCAATGGAACGGTGCTGAAGTTTTTTCCGGCCTCAAAATTAATGACCGAACGCCCTAAATTCCCTACTACTACAGGCTGAGAATAAAGAAACTGAAGTTTGTTATAATCGAAATCCCCATCCAGAACATTTTCGAAACCGTGGGTGAATTTCAGGACAAATGTTGGCGAAAGTGTTGTGAAAGCATATCTGTCGACACCATACTGCGAATATTTCGCACCCGGTTTTGCGATGAGACTGAAGGTGGTGTGGAAATCGTTCAATTCAGATTTCAACTGGTTGTCTTTATAAAAATCGAGGTCGAACTTTTCGGGATTGGCGGATTTTATGTTCTGAAGCGCAGCATCCATCCTGACTTCAAAATTCTTGAGAGGCTCCAGAGAAAAGAAGAAGTTGTTCTGCTTCACGATACTCAAAGAAGCATTGGTTCCCGATGAAAAAACCGAAGACGAGGCGAAAGAGCGGGTCATAATTCCATCATCGTTCATGAGTTGTGCGCCGAGCTGGATGACATCATTCCGGCTCCCGAAACCAACGGTAGCTCGGTTTTCGCGGCTGAACATGTATCTGCCTTCCAATCCGTATTTAAGTTTTTTATCTTTAAATCCATAAGCGGTATATCCGGCGACGCGCCATTTATCATTTGGCGAAAAATAGGTTCTTGCGCCGACACGAATGCGGTCGCCTTCCACCTCATTATTTCCGTAAACGGAATAAATATCACCGAAATCGATGGCATTCCAGGCGTTGATATAACCCGATTCCAGGATTTCAACCAGTTTTACGATTCTTTTGAATTTCGGAACCTGCTCGAGTTCGCCCACCATCGTGTACACGTTCTGTTCGGTTTCCGAAAGCGGTTCAGTTCTGTTCTGCTCCCAGAATGCTTCGGATTTCTTTAGATTTTCGTCGCTCAGCGTCTGGCCGCTGTCGACAAAAAGCTGATCATCAAAATTTTTATTGAAAAGATAACCGCTGAAAATTCCGGTTCTTTTAAAGAGTACACTTTTCGCATCTTTTTTCTTTCCAAAAACCGACATTTCCAGCTCTGTATATGTTCTTTTGGGCAGGAACACCGCATCATCCAAGTTGTCGTATTCCGTTTCGAGATAGATTCCGTTCACGAAATTCACATTGATTTTGTTGGTTGACCGTAATGTTGCCTTTACAATATTATAGGTGTCTCTGGATATATAAAGATTTCCCTGAAACGCAAGCACTTCCCTGTTTTTCGGAAAATATTTGATGACGTACGCATCGGTACCCTCTACAGAAAGCGAGTCAGTGATTTCATATTCATAAGTATTAAACCCATCGATTCCGGCGGGACTTGGGAAACCAATGTTAAAGAAATTCAGTGTATTATCGTAGATATTAACTTCCTTGAACTGATTTTTTGCCGTAGAAGCCACCAGTTCGTTGTCGTTAAATCCAGAAAATCTGTTGGCGACAATGATTCTATTTTCTTTCTTTTCAGGAGCGTTGCGCCCATAAGTTTTATACATGGTTTCGTTGAAAAAAACCGGCAGCGAAAGTTTTTTATCATAGTTCGCCGAATCCGCATAGTCAAAAATAAATTCGAGGTTATTGAAGATTTTTTTCTTCATGAAAGCGCTGTCGATATTGTTCAGTGCGATTTCAATTTTCTCATATTCCTGAAACTGGTAATCGCTGTACCGGGCTAACCCGTTGGTTTTACGGCGTTTCCAGACTTCCTGCATGATGGCGTACGCGGGATTTTCTTTTTTGTTTTTATACTTTTTTTTGCTGACGCCCGAAATCACCACTTCATTAATCTGTTCTACTTTTTCAGACTGAAGTTTCACGAGAAGATTTTCAAAGCGAAAGTCGTCGAAATTGAGAATCTCCGGTTTATAATTTCTTTTGATGAAGGTAGCTGTACTGATTCCGGAATCAGATTCAACAAGAAAATCGGCTCCCTTGGTGACGGTTTCTGCCTGTTCCCGGTTATTGATGAAAATCTCGACTCCGGAAATTGGCTGGCCTGTTTTTTCATCGGTAATTCTACCTGAAATACGGGTTTGGGCAGATGATAAGGTCGCCAAAAACAAAAGAATGGTGACTGTAAATTTACATCGCAGCAGGGACTGAAAATTTTTCTGGATCAAGTCGGTGGAAGGTTTCATTTTTTCAGAACAACGCTAAGCGAAAGCAGGCGAACCGGCAGTTTGGGGTTTAAGGTTTAAAATTCGTTATCACCGGGATTTCCGGGCAGATTGGTAATTCTGGCAATGGGATAAATAAACATATCATCGAAATCATTCATCGCATTAATGATTTGAAAATGAGAATACTCTGCGATATTCTGCAAGGTAATTTCGGCTTCCTTTATTTTTTTATTTTTCAGAAGATATTGCCGCTGAACACCGTTCAGCAGATACGTTGAAGGCGTAAACCATTCTTTTCCCTTCTTAAACAGCAAATTCGAGAAAGAAGTATCGGTAATATGATTATTTTTTACAATGATGATCTCACTGGATTTTGCCTGCTGAAGCATTTTCTCGAGTTCTTTGCGGTCTTCAAATTTAAATGAATAATCATAGATATTGTTTACCACCAGCTGGAAATTGCTGATTTCAGAAATGGCATAAGGAATGAGCTGGGTTCTGAAGTTTTTATCCAGGTCGTAACTGATCCTCAGTTTGTATAGGCCGTCTTCGTCATGCTCCAGATTTTTGAAGATTTCTGCGAGATTGATTGAACTTTCTTTACCGAAATGGGCAAAAGTGTCATCAACCCGCTTTTGGTGAAGGTCCAAGAGAAAAATTTTCTTGTCTTCTATCTTAATACTTTCAATAAATTGGGACATAAATTTTGTTTTTCATTTCCTGATATTCGGCTTCGGCTTTGCTTAAATGGGTAATTCCGCCACCGCTTTTGAAATATAATTTTCCGTTCTCTTTTTCTATAAACCTGATCATGACGCAGGAATCCAAATCCTTGCCATCAAACCAGCCGCAAACTCCCGTATAGAAACCCCGGGCATAATTTTCGGCTTCGAGCACAATTTCCAGGGTTTTTTCTTTGGGTGCGCCCAAAACCGATCCGGCCGGAAGTAATTTTTTCATAACACTTCCTATTTTTCCCTGAAAATCGGGCTTCAGCACTCCGGAAATCTCCGAACTCATGGCGTAGAGATTTTTGTTGTGTGTTTTGATAAAATCAATCCGCTGAAATTCATCCAGTTTCACGTCATCTGCTACCATGCTCAAATCATTTCTCAGTAAATCTACCACGGTGTAATGCTCTGCCTTTTCTTTTACGTCGCCCTTCAAAACCTCCACCGCATTTTCGGTACCGGCATCGATGGTTCCCTTCATGGGATGGGTAAAGATTTTATTATCTGTAATTTCTACAAAAGTTTCCGGGGAAAAAAATACAAACCTGTCTGGGTATAAAACTTTGTATTTGGATTGCGAAAGATAGAAAATTTCATTTAAAGTAAGGTTGGTTTTCACCTCCGTTTTACAGGTATAATTGGTGAGATAGGAATTGCCGGCTTTCAGGTTTTTCTGTACCAGATCAAATCCTTTTCTGTAAGATTCTTCACTTTGCGGGAAGGATTGAAACGAAATATCAAGAGGTTTACCGAGCGGCTCATCCGTCTTCTTAAATTTCTGAAAATCAATTAATAGACCTGATTTATCCAATTCCTCTTCCGTGAAAACCTCAACATTCTCCATTAAAAAATCCACCAAAAAGAAGTAAGGCGTTCCGGCTTGGGAAAGCTCATCCATCTGATCGAAACTGGGGTGAAATTTTCTTACCATGCGGCAAAAATAGTCAAAAGCGGGTGAGCGAAAAATTAAAACCGGAAATTTAAATCTTAAACCATATTTTTGCGGCATGCAAAATAACCATCAGCAACAGTCCGTCATTTCGCAAATTCTGAAAGAGGCCTTTTTTTACTGGAACAAAACGATGCTTTATCATCTGTTTTTCAGCATGCTATATTTCTCGCTGTTTTTTCTTGGTTATTTTTATCTGTTTCAGTATTTCGGAATTTGGGATGAAATTGTTAAATATCAGGATTTGATGCGTACGGATCTTCCGGCCTTCAATAAAAAGATGGAAGACATTGCCCGCCTGCCACAAACCCGAAATTTTGCGCTGGCGTTTTTTGTTCTTCTTGCGCTCATCAATCCCCTGAATGTAGGTCTTTACAAAATCTACCGAAAAATTGACCTGAAAGAACCGGTGACGCTGAACGACCTCTTTGCTGGATATATTGGCTTCAATTTTTTCAGATTTTTCGGATTTTACCTTTTCTGGATCATTATTTTCACCTACGCCAATGCACTTCTGTTTCTGGGCATATTCTGGATTTTCATCACGCTGTTCTGTGTTCCACTGATGTTTTTCATGAATGTAAAGACGTTTGAAGGCATTTCGCTTACGTTTAAAGTCCTGCGCAATAATTTCAGCACCGTAGTTCCCGCGATGCTGGTAGCTTTTCTCTTCAGCTTAAGCGGCGTATTAATTTGCGGCGTTGGTTTTCTGCTGACTTTTCCGTTTTTAAATGCTATGATTTATACACTTTATCAGCATTATTACAAAGAAGTTGTTTAAAAGTTAATTTTAAATGCTATTTTTTTCCAATTTTAAATTTAAATTTGGGAAACATTAAAAATTAAAACTATGGACACTTTTCAGGAAATGGATGGCAATAAAGTGCCACAAAGAAGTACCAGCGAAATTATATCCCATGCTTTCGAGATGTATAAAGGAATTTTTCTTTACGCACTTCTGGCGATGGTGATTTATTTTATTGTCTCCATGGTTATTCAGCCGCTTTCGGGATTCGATTCAGCGAGTTTTTCTGAGGAAATCCGGTCTGCCGACGGCGATTTTTCATCGATCGATATCTGGGCAGTTCCCGGAATGAAAATTTATTATGGTCTTTCGGGAATTGTAAGCCTACTTTTAGCTCCACTTTACGTCGGAGTCATTTATCTGGCAAATAAATATAACAATCAGGAGCGTTTGCAGGCTTCGGATTTATTTATCGGCTACAGACAGAACTTTGTTCAGATTGTAATCTACAGTCTTATGGCATCGGTAATTATGGCTATTGCGTTAATGATGTGTTTGCTACCTGTTTTTCTTGTGATTCCGCTATTGCTTTTGGGTTATCCAATTTTACTTTTTGAAAATGCCACCTTTACTGAAGCATTCAGCAAGAGTTTCAGAATCGCCAAGGATCATTACGGTGTCTTCTTAGGAACATCACTCCTTGGATTACTGATCAGTATTGCAGGGATTTTACTTTGCGGAATCGGAATCGTGGCAACACTTCCGTTCTATTTTGTAGTGATGTATTCAGCGTATGTGGCGTACTGCGGAAAACCGAGACAACTGAATTTCAATAACTAATTCTGACTAGAAATTAAATATATGCCCAACAGGAAACACCAAATCAGCGAGGTAAAAATAAAGCAGATCTTTCTGCTGGCTCTTATTACTGTGCTTGCAGGATTAATCTGTTTTAATCTCTCATTATTTATTCCTTC
>JAHRWY010000231.1:0-11251 GCA_019104935.1 Kaistella sp. | reverse complement strand
AAAAATACTGATGAAAAAGATGTTTTGGAGAAACTGGCAAATAATTTGACTATTGAAAGAATAACAGATACCAGCGACCCATCAAAAAATCTATATATTCAAAAGGATATAAAAGGATTTGAAAGTGATTCTTTTTATATTATAAAGCCAAATGAATATAAATGTTGGCATCGTGCAATGGCATGGTATGATGTTGCAGAATTTAAGCAGGCTATTCAAGAAGCAGAATTAAAACGTCTTAATAACATTTCTGCCAATGATTAGTAACGCCGATAATTTTAAAAAGAATAGAAATCGGGTTATAGAATCTCATGTTAGGAAAATAATGAGATATGTAATTGACTGCTATCATCTTATTTTAAAGGATGGAAAGAAATATGATTATGCTACAAGGGGGAAAATAAAGCAAGAAGATTTTTTAAGAAATGGACTTGTTGATGATTATATGAGGGAAAATATCAATCTTTTAAATGACAGCCCCATTAATGAATATTCAATAGAGAATTTTATCAATAAGGAATCTGCTGAATCATATTATGATGCTAAGGATGGTTTAATGCATGACGATAAAATAGATATTAAAATTGATTATCCTTATTTGAAATTAGATTTAGAAGATAAGTTGACTTATTTTGCAATAGAATGTAAAAGAATTAAAACTAATACAGATTCTATTGCTTACATAGGTGATACTATAAAGTTTTCACAGAGAAGCTATGTAAAAGGACGAATACCTTATGAAGGGCAAATCGGATTTATTGAAAACCCCAAAATATCCCATTCTTCAATTTTTCCAATAATAAATAAAAAGTTAAAATCTAATAAAAATTTGACTACTATTAAAGATTTGCAGTCTGAGATTCTTGCACCAAACTTTGAAGGTTCTTACAGGTCTCTACACCAAAAATCAAATGAAACAAAAGACAAGTTTTCAGTCTTTCACTTATTGTTCGATTACTCCAAAATCGTTCTAAATAATTATGACTAAATTAAGAAGGTTGAACTGAATTGATTTTGGTCCCTACTTCAAAAATCAGGGACAAATTCAAGGGATGTTCAATATTGTTTATAACGCTTTAATGTTTCTTAAATATTTGTAAATTATTTAAAATCAACGAAATGAATATTTATTGTGTTTTATTGAAGTATATTAATATTCCCCTACGGGCTACTTAACTTCCGAAATTTATTTTTCGGAAGTTTTTTTTATGGCTATATTTGAGGAAGTTTTTACGCTTTATGAAAATACTTATTGTCAACGGTCCCAATCTTAATTTGCTCGGGACGCGCGAGCCTGAGATTTATGGAACTATTTCTATGGAAGATGAACTGAGTAACCTTCAGCACAAATTTCCAGACTATCAAATCAATTATTATCAGTCGAATCTTGAAGGCGAAATTATCAATCGGATACAGGAAGATGATTTTGATGCGCTGGTAATTAATCCCGGTGCTTTTACCCATTATTCTTATGCAATAGCAGATTGTCTCAAAAATATTTCTAAACCGAAAATTGAAGTTCACATCAGTAACATATACAAAAGGGAAGAATTTCGTCAGAAATCTGTTACCGCAGCCAATACAGATGGCGTTCTGAGCGGTTTCGGGCTCAAAGGTTACGAACTCGCCATCATGAGTTTTGAAAATTAATTTTTAAGAATTTAATCCTTGAAATTATTTGAAGGAATAGTTCTTGCTTCTGGAAAATCATTAATTCCAGCTATGCAATACACGCTTCACTTCATTACTTTTACGGTTTTGTTTTCCTGCGTTAAAGAAAACGATAAAGTCAGTACACAGAATATTACACAAAATGTAGAACTTTCCGCAACTGACAGCTCGAAAACGGCAGTTATAAAAAACCCCGATTATTCACCGGCGTTCGAAATTACTCCTCAGGATATTTCTCCGGAACAGGGAAGATCAGTTTTTACTCAAAATGGGAAAACATTATTTTATTTCGATCAGAATTCAAATAAAGGAATAATCAATATCGACGGAAAAAATTATGACCTGACCCGATTTGATTTTAATGAGAATAACTACACCCTTTCCGGCAATGGTGTATCAATTGAAGCCAGTAACGGAGATTTTAAAGATATGGTAAGCGACTGCGTTTACGGAATCTTTCCACAGGTAAAAGTAGCAATGGCTGGCAAGATTCTTAATCTAACGAACATAAGTTTACAGGATTGCCCAGCGTACTGATTTAGATTTCTTCGTTATTATTCCACTGGGATTCGTCAAAAGACTGGCTGTCTTCCGCAAGAAGTTCTGCTTCACGCTCAAGCGATTCTTTCATTGTGAAAGTAATTTTATCTTTAAGCTGTTCTTTTGCAAGTTTCCTCACCATCGCTTTGTCGATCAACATAAATCTTTTCCCAAGCCTTCTTGCGGCATACGAACGCATGCCTGTTGCTTTCAGGATGTCAACTGCCATATCAACTGCAGTTCCTAGAGTTTCTCTGTAAATATTATCGACTCCGTTATTATAAAAATCATAAGCATCGAGACGGTTTTTTGCACGTACAAAGATTTTCAGCTGTGGATATTTTTTGCGGGCATATTCAAGGATGAATTTATTTTTTTCCGGATCATCCAGGCACAGGATTAGTAAATCAGCAGTTTCTGCACCTGCGGAACGCAAGATTCCAGGTTTGGTTGCGTCGCCAAAATACACTTTAAAATGATTGGATTTCAATAAATTTACCCGTTCCGGATCATTGTCCAACACCGTAGCCTGTATTCCGTTTACTTTTAAGAGTCGGCCTACAGTACTGCCGAAGTGGCCAAAACCTACAATAATTATTTTCTGTTGTTTGATGGGTTCTGTATTTTCAAAAGCATCGTTTTGAATATTTAAAAATTTTGGTTCTAAAAATTTTTCGTTTATGATGAGAAGCACCGGCGTAACACACATCGTAATTGCTGTAATCGCCATCAGTTGTGCGTTAAGTTCAGGATTTAAAAGATATAATTTTGTTGAATAATTCACCAGTACGAAAGAAAATTCCCCGATTTGGGAAAGTGCAAATGCAACCAGTAAATTCTGATCAGTTTTCAATCCGAAAAACTTCCCAACCCCGAAAAGTACCGCAAATTTTACTGCCAGCACCACAATTGTAGTTGTAAAAATAAACATCGGGTCCTGCATAATAACAAAGAAGTTGATTGTGGCGCCAACACTAACAAAAAATACAGCCAGCAAAAGACCTTTAAAAGGATCAATCTGACTCTCCAGTTCATGACGGAATTCGCTTGTTGCCAGCATTACACCCGCCAAAAATGCGCCCAAAGCCGGACTTAAGCCCACTGAAGCCATCAATTCTGATACACCGATGACCAAAAATAAAGATGATGCGGTAAGAAGTTCATTCATTCCCGACCGTGAAACATATCTTAGAAATGGAACAAAAACGAAGCGCCCGAGAAAGATGAGAACTAAAACACCTAAAATTATCGAAAATGGCTGCAGCCAATCCGGAAGATACTGCAACAGGATTTGGTGATCGTTTTCTTCAGGTCTTTTTGCTAAAATAGGTAAAAGTGCCAAAATCGGAATAACTGACATATCCTGAAAAAGAAGAATCGAAAAAGAAGCTTCTCCGGCATCGGTCCGGAAAATATTTTTTTCTTTCAAAGTCTGCAGCACAATCGCTGTAGAAGACAGTGCAAAACACACCGCTGCAACTAATGCCTGGTCTGTACGCCATTCTGCAAAATAAAAAATGGCAAATAAAACGACAATGGTGATAAGCATTTGGCTTAAGCCCATTCCGAAGATTTTTTTTCGGATTTTCCAGAATTTTTTCGGCTCAAATTCCAAACCAACCAAGAAAAGAAGCATAATTACACCGAATTCTGTGGCATGCATGATGTCATTGGAATCTTTGCCTGTAAGCTTTAATCCAAAAGGCCCGATTAAAATCCCACCAAGAATAAACCCGATCACAGCGCTCAGGCCCAGTTTACGAACCAACGGAACCATGATAATCGCGGCACCCAAAAATATCAGGCTGGTCATTGCAAGTGAATTTTCGCTCATGGGGTCTGTAAGATATGCTTAATTTTATCGGTAAATTTTGTCAGTTCAGCTTTGGTAAGATCATCCGCATTGTGAATTGCAAGAATTTCTTTCACCTCAATGGAATTCACTTTTAATGAAAGGGTAAGGAATTTTATCAAATCAGAAATGGTAGTCCCGTAAAGTCCTTTTTCTGAATAATTTTCTTCTTTGCCTCCTGCGGTCACAATGATAACAGCGTCTTTATTCTTTAAGGGATTTTGGTCTTCGGTCAACCATTTCAAATCAAAAACTTCATCAATCCAAAGTTTTAGAAGTGGCGGAGAGGCAAACCAAATTAAGGGAAAATGAAAAACCAGCCGCTCATAATCCCGGATTCTCTTTCTCTCACGAAAGCTTGCAATGTGAAAATCCGGATATTCTTCATAGAGATCTTTGAAATCAACTTCAGTAGAATCGCCGTATGCTTTTATAAACTCCGCATTGGCTTGGGAGCGTTCAAAATGTGGGTGTGCAAAAACAACAAGCGTTTTTTTCAATGGGTGGATGTTTGCATAAAATTAGGTAAAAAATCAAAATCAATCCTCAGTATCAACAGAAATTATTCTTATTTTTGAGAAATGAAGGCAGTACAAGTCGTTTCAGATCGTCATATAAAATTATTCCTGAATTTTCCATCGTTGCTTTTTGCTGATGATAAAAACTATATCCGTCCGCTTGATCAAGATATTGAAGCAGTTTTTGATCCTAAAAAAAATAAATTTTTCAGATCTGGCGAATGTGAAAGATTTATATTTCTGAATGATAAAAATGAAACGGTAGGAAAAATTGCAGTCTTCATCAATAAAAAGTACCGCCAGGCCCAACCGACAGGTGGGATTGGATTTTTCGACTGTATCAACGACCAGAACACCGCAGATTTTATTTTCGATTTCTCTAAAAAACGCCTTCAGGAGAAAGGGATGGAAGCGATGGATGGACCCATAAATTTTGGTGAAAGAGATAAATTCTGGGGCCTGCTGATCGAAGGTTTTTCTGAACCGCTGTATGCGATGAATTATAACGCGCCGTATTACAAAGAACTGTTCGAGAATTATGGATTTAAAATTTATTTCAATCAGTTGTGTTTTGGGAGAAAAATTCATGATCAGGTAAACGGAAATTTTATCCGCATGCACGAACGGATTTCTAGAAATCCGTCAATTTCAGCCAGAAGAATGAAGATAAAGGATCTGGAGAAATACGCTGCAGATTTTACTGAAGTTTACAATAAAGCCTGGGCAAATCATGGGGAAGGAAAAGAAATTACAAAAGCCCACACGCTGAAGCTTTTTTCAACATTGAAGCCGGTCATCAACGAGCATATTTCCTGGTTTGTTTACGAAAATGAAAAACCCATCGCGATGTGGATGAATATCCCAGATCTAAACCAATGGTTTAAATATCTCGATGGAAAGTTTGGTTTATGGCAGAAACTGAAGTTTCTTCTGGTAAAAAAATTCAAAACAAATAAAAAGATGGTCGGGTTGGTTTTTGGTATTGTTCCCGAATGGCAGCGAAAAGGGATCGATGGTTATATGATTTGGGAAGGAACAAAACATTTCAGAAAAACGACCGATTTTGAAGATTACGAAATGCAGTGGATTGGCGATTTTAATCCTAAAATGATTCGTATTGCCGAGAATCTGGAAACACAAGTTACAAGAAAACTCGCAACCTACCGTTATATATTCGACCGCAACAAAGCGTTCGAACGGCATAAAATGCTGTGATTCCGTCTGTTCTTAATTGAATTTTACGTCACGAATATTCAGGTAATAAGTTACATTTCCTTTCCAGTGATTTTCTTCTGCGGTAAAGGCGATATCAAAAGATTTTTCCCGGAAATCATCTACGTATTTCCCTAATTTGAAGCCTACGCATTCAATATTTCTTCCTGTAGATTCCTGGCGGATGTAGAATTTAATGTGGCTTGAGTCTTTTCCCATCGTTTTCACATAGCCCGCTACTTTCTGGTTTTTCAGAACCAAAACCGGCTTCATATTATGAGGTCCGAACGGCGCAAGTTTCCTGTGGAAATTAAAAAAATCCTTATTCAGATCGTCGATGTGAACATCAGAATCAATCTTTACACTTGGTTCTTTCTGGTGTTCCTGGATTTTTTCGGCAACTACTTTTTCAAATTTTTCCCGGAAAAGATCAAACTTATCCTTTTCCATTGAAAGGCCTGCAGCAGCTGGATGTCCGCCAAATTTCAGGAAAAATTCTGAGCAGCTTTCCAGCGCATCGTGTACGTCGAAATCGGCAACTGAGCGGGCAGATGCCACCATTTCCCCATTATTTCCATCGGTAAATACCAAGGTAGGTTTGTAATAGGATTCGATAAGGCGTGAGGCAACAATCCCTATTACACCTTTGTTCCAGTTGGATCCGTAAACAATGGTCGTGAAATTTTGTACCTGGCCAGTTTCTTCCACCTGCAGAAGTGCTTCGGTTGTACTGCTCATATCCATCTCGCGGCGTGAATCGTTGAGTGTAATAATATCGTTGACGATCTGTTGAGCTTGTTTCAGATTATCGGAAACCATCAGTTCAACTGCTGCTTTACCGTGTGAAATTCTTCCTGCGGCATTTATTTTTGGTGCAATTTCGAATACGATATTTGAGATTTCAAACGTGGCCAGTTTGTCTTCGGGAATTAGCATTCTTAACCCCAGATTTCGGGATTTTCTTAGAATTTTGAGTCCCTGTTTTGCCAAAACCCGGTTTTCTCCGGTCATGGAAACAATGTCTGCTGCTATTGATATTGCCAGTAAATCTGTGAGTTCGAAAAGTTCGGCTTCGGGAATTTTATAGATTGTATTCAAACCCTGACAAAGTTTAAAACCTACTCCACAACCTGAAAGTTCTTTGAAAGGATATCTGCAGTCTTTTCTTTTTGGATCGAGAACAGCGACCGCCTGAGGAATTTCGTCGCCAGGTAAATGGTGATCGCAAATGATAAAATCTACGCCAAGGTTTTTGGCATATTCAATTTTATCGATGGCTTTAATGCCGCAATCCAGAGCGATGATTAGTGAAAATCCGTTCTCTTTGGCGAAATCAATACCTTCGGTAGAGATTCCGTATCCTTCTGAATTTCGGTCGGGGATATAATAATCGAGATACTTTTTGTCAACGATTTTGCTCAGGTAAAGATACATGAGAGCCACAGCAGTTGTGCCATCTACATCATAATCTCCATACACCAGAATTTTTCCCCCGTTTTCTATAGCAGTCGCAATACGGTCTACCGCAATCTGCATGTCTTTCATTAAAAACGGATTATGAATATCGCTGAGATTGGGTTTGAAGAACTCTCTTGCTTTCTGATAATTGTCGATTCCTCTGAGAACGAGGATTTTAGACTCAAATGTGCCAAAGCCAAGTGAGGAGCTTATGCTATCAACAATATCTTCATCGGGTTCTGGTTTGTATATCCACTTTTGACTCATAATCTCACAAAAATACGAAAAAAGATGGTAGCGTGATGAAGGAACAAATGAAAAACCGCCCAGTTTACTGAACGGTTTTTTTATCATTTGATAATTTAAATTCTTAGTGATTAGGAATACATTTGCTGGCGGAGTTCTTTCACTTTTTTGTCGGCTAAATATTCGTCGTAAGACATTTCTCTGTCGATAATTCCTTTTGGAGTTAACTCAATGATTCTGTTACAGACAGTTTCAAGCATTTCGTGGTCATGTGAAGCAAGCAATATTGTTCCCTTGAAATTGGTTAAAGAGTTGTTTAAGGTGGTAATACTCTCCAAATCCAGGTGGTTTGTAGGCTCATCAAGCAAAAGTACATTTGCTTTCTGTAGCATCATTCGCGAAAACATACAACGCATTTTTTCACCTCCGGAAAGTACTTTACAGGATTTTAAAGCTTCGTCTCCGGAGAAAAGCATTTTTCCTAAGAAGCCTCTCATAAATTCTTCGTGTCGCTCTTCATCATTTTTGGTAAACTGTCTCAGCCAATCTACTAAGTTGATGTCTTCCTGGAAGAAGGCGGTATTATCGAGCGGCATGTACGACTGTGTGGTTGTAATTCCCCAGTTAAAAGTTCCTTTGTCTGGACTGCTGTTGCCACCTAATATCTCGAAAAATTCAGTAATTGCTAAACTGTTTTTGGAAAGTACCGCTATTTTATCTCCTTTTTTAAGGTTAAGATCAATATTTGAGAATAAAAGCTCCCCGTCTTTGGTTTTTTCAAGGTCCTTCACTTCTAAAATCTGGTCGCCGGCTTCTCGTTCGGTATCGAATATAATCGCCGGATACCTTCTTGACGAAGGCTTAATGTCATCAATATTAAGTTTATCGATCATTTTTTTTCTTGCAGTGGCCTGTTTGGCTTTTGCAACGTTAGAAGAGAATCTTGCAATAAAGTCCTGAAGTTCTTTTTTCTTTTCCTCTGCCTTTTTGTTAGCTTGTTGACGCTGTCTTGTGGCTAGCTGAGACGCTTGGTACCAGAAAGAGTAATTTCCTGTGTAAAGATTTAGTTTAGAATAATCTAAATCCGCAATATTGGTACAAACTGCATCTAAAAAGTGACGGTCGTGCGATACCACAATCACGGTATTTTCGTAAGTTGAAAGGAAATCTTCGAGCCATGAAATCGTATCGATATCAAGGTCGTTGGTAGGTTCATCGAGAATCAGTACATCAGGGTTTCCGAATAGCGCCTGAGCCAAAAGTACTTTTACTTTATTTTGATTTTCGAGCTCGCCCATCATCTGGTAATGCATGTCATCTTTAATTCCTACATTTGATAACATCGTCATTGCATCAGATTCTGAATTCCAGCCTCCCATTTCGTCATAAAGTACACCCAATTCGCCGGCTTTAATCCCGTCGGCATCAGAAAAATCTTCTTTAGCATATAAAGCATCCATTTCTTCCTTTATCTCGAAAAGCTTTTTATTTCCTCGTAATACGGTTTCTAAAACCGTGAAATTATCGTAAGCAAAGTGATCCTGCTCTAAAACCGACATTCTTTTGCCTGGCTCCAAAGATACGCTACCGGTGGTTGGGTCCTGTTGTCCGGTCAATATTTTAAGGAAAGTGGACTTTCCGGCACCATTAGCACCGATAATTCCGTAGCAGTTTCCTTTGGTAAACATGATGTTCACGTCATCAAAAAGCACTCTTTTTCCGAATTGTAATGATAAGTTAGATACTGTTAACATATAGTTTTGTAAATTTGGTGCAAAATTACGAAAAGAAATTGGGTTTTGTGCTGATTTCTGTTTTGCAACAAGTTTTGGGTGTTTCGTCCTTTATTGTTATGAAAAATTTCGTTAAAAATTCTTAAAATTAACAGAGTATTAATTCCGCATATTTTCCAGAGAAATGAAGATTGAAAAAACAGTTAATATTTTCAATAAAAGAGCTCGGTTTGAATACGAGATTATGGAGGAAATCGAGGCCGGCATGGTACTTACGGGTACAGAGATTAAATCTTTGAGGTCTTCCAAAGCGAGTATCACAGAATCGTTTTGTCACTTTATTGACGGTGAATTGTACATCATAAATATGATGATCGATGAATATAAATTGGGAACATTTTATAATCATAAAACAAAAAGGGAACGGAAATTGCTTCTGCATAAAAGAGAATTGCAAAAGTTTGAAAAAAAACTAAAAGATGTTGGCAATACCATAATACCACTCAAGTTATATATTAACGAAAAAGGGAAAGCTAAAATTCTTATTGCACTCGGAAGAGGTAAAAAACTCTTTGATAAACGGGAAAGTATAAAAGATAGAGAAAATAAGAGAAATCTCGACCGACTATTAAAGAAAAGTTAAAAATTCTCTGAAATTCTTTGTTTATAACGAAAAATTATATTTATTTTGCATTATCAATTATTTAATCATTTAATTCTATGAAAAATCTAAAATTAGGAATTTCAGCATTGGCACTTACTGTTGCCTCTACTGTTTTCGCTCAAACGACCAGCAACCCGTGGCTTATCGGTGTTGGTGCTCACGGAGTAAATCACGTTGCAGCTGGAGGACAAGTTGGAGACTTCTTTCCACGCGCATTCGGTGGTGGTGATGGTGGTGAGTTGTATAATATCGACAACTTCACAATTACACCTCCGCTCTCAAAATTAACAGTTGCAAGAAACTTAAACAAGTATTTAGTTCTTGATTGGCAGACTTCCGTAGGGAATGTTGACAACAAGAGAATCGGAATGGGGAAAGAATTTTTCCTTATGACAGGTTTAGGTCTTCAATTCAAATTTAATGGACTTTGGAATGAAGATTCTTGGTTTGACCCTTATTTAAGAGTAGGTGCGAATTATTTGAGACATGATTATTCGGGTGTTAATTTCCCATTAACTGATGTTAACGGACAAACATATTTAGGTTTTTCGGATAACACACCTTCAACGCAGAGAAGAAAAGATCATTTTACTGTTGCTACAGGTTTAGGATCTAACTTCTGGGTGACGAAAAACTTCGGTCTTGGTATCCAAGGTGATTATGTATCAACTCCTGTTGATAAATCAGATGTCGCTAACTTCTGGCAAGCTTCTGCTTCCCTATTGTTTAGATTCGGAAACACAGACAGAGATAAAGATGGTATCTTAGATAAAGACGATTTATGTCCAGATACGCCAGGTTTAGCTGAATTCCAGGGATGTCCTGATACTGATGGTGACGGAGTTCCAGATAAAGATGATCAATGTCCAGATGTAGCTGGTCCTGTTGAAAACAACGGTTGCCCTTGGCCAGATACTGACGGTGATGGTATCGTAGATAAAGATGATGCTTGTCCAGAAGTTGCTGGTCCAGCTGAAAATAATGGTTGCCCTTGGCCAGATACTGATGGTGATGGTGTATTAGACAAAGATGATGCTTGTCCTACAGTTCCAGGTCTTGCTCAATACAACGGATGTCCTAAGCCAGCCTCTGCTTACGCTGAAGAAGCTACAGGTGCATTACAAGGTATTTTATTTGATTTTGACAAAGCTACTATCAGACCTGAATCTAACTCTAAGCTTGATCAAGCTGCAGAAATCGTGAAATCTTCTAATGGTGGTAAATTTATCGTAGAAGGGCAAACTGATAAAAAAGGTTCAGAAGCTTACAACTTAACACTATCTAGAAAAAGAGCTGCAGCCGTAGTTGGAGCACTTGAAGCAAGAGGAGTTAACGATAACCAACTTAAATCAATCGG
>JAHRWY010000190.1:0-4783 GCA_019104935.1 Kaistella sp. | reverse complement strand
GTTTCTGCATCCATAAAACAGCCCATTCCGCTTTCTACCGGATAACCGAAGATTTCTTCGCCTTTCAGTTCATCAATATCCTGCCCCTCTGTAGTGGCGAGTTTCCATTCCGTAATCTGTGAATCGCCGAAAATAATTTCTACATACGCGATACAGTTGCTCTCCCTTTCTTTGTGAACCAAAACCGGAAACTCACCTTGAGGGAAATTCACTTTAAAAGCGGCCATATCGTTGGTGATCAACGGATCACAGGCTACGATGCTGCCGGTAGAAAGGTGAATTTTACCCGCATCGAAAGTTTCGATTAAAGGACTTTCAACAAAATTTTTGTTGAAGAGTTTAGCGATATTATCAAGATGAGTCATCTGTGAGTTGGTTTAGAGGGTTTTGAGTTTTTCCTCAAGTAAGGCAATTTTATCCTGCGCGTCTTTCTGTTTTTTGCGTTCAGCATCTACAATTTCCGGTTTTGCGTTGGCTACAAATTTCTCGTTTGAAAGTTTTTTCTCCACGGAAATCAGGAAGCCTTTCAGGTATTTTAACTCTTCTTCGGTTTTGGTTTTTTCTTCTGCCAAATCAAGGTTTTCACTTAAAGGAATTGAAATTTCGGTTCCGCCAACCAAAAAAGTAAAGCTTGGCTTGTCGGTTTTTGTGGCGAAACTGATTTCAGAAACATTTGCCAGTTTTTTTACCACATTTTCGTTGCTGATCGCTTCGGCATTGGTGAAAATTTCCACGGCTTCTCTTGGCGAAATCCCTTTACTCTGGCGGTAATTCCGTACTCCGGAAATCATTTCTTTTGCAGTTTCGAAATTCTTTATTAATTCTTCACTGTAATTTTCAGATTTTTTCTGCTGTGTAATCACCAGCGCATTTTCGGGTGAACGTTCTGCAATATTCTGCCATAATTCCTCAGATAAAAACGGCATGAAAGGATGCAACAATTTCATTAACTCCTCGAAATAAGCGATGGTCTGGTCATAAACTTCCGTAGAAATCGGCTGACCGAAAGCAGGTTTCACTGCCTCCAGATACCAGGCACAGAAATCGTCCCAGATCAATTTATAAACAAGATGTAAAGCATCTGAAATTCTGAATTTCTCAAACTGGTCGGCAATTTCGGCAATGGTTTTGTCCATTTGGTTCCCGAACCACTCGATTGCCTGTCTGTCGGATTCGTTGGCTTTAATGTTTTCGTCTTTCGACCAGCCCTGGGTAAGTTTATAGGCGTTCCAGATTTTGGTAGCGAAATTACGGCCCTGAAGCATCAGTTCTTCATCGAAAAGCAAGTCGTTTCCAGCTGCGGAACTCAATAGAATTCCTACGCGAACTCCGTCGGCGCCATATTTTTCGATGAGTTCAATTGGATCCGGTGAATTGCCAAGTGATTTCGACATTTTCCGGCGCTGCTTATCGCGTACAATACCTGTAAAATACACATTTTTGAACGGAACTTCGTTTCTGTATTCCAATCCGGCCATAATCATACGGGCAACCCAAAAGAAAATAATATCCGGACCGGTTACCAAATCGGAAGTTGGGTAATAATAATCGATTTCTTTATTTTCGGTATCCAACATTCCGTCGAAAACGGAAATTGGCCAGAGCCAGGAAGAAAACCACGTGTCGAGGGCATCTTCGTCCTGTTTTAGATTTGAGATTTTTAGATCTGAGATCTGAGATTTTTGCTTTGCCAGTTCAAGCGCTTCATCGATGGTTTCGGCCACTACGAAATCGTTTTCACCTTCTCCATAGAAATACGCCGGAATCTGCTGTCCCCACCATAACTGTCGCGAGATATTCCAGTCGCGGATGTTTTCCATCCAGTGTTTATAAGTGTTTTTGAATTTTTCAGGATGAAATTTCACCACATCGTTCATCACCACATCCAGGGCAGGTTTTGCGATTTCCGACATTTTCAGGAACCACTGAACGGAAACTTTCGGTTCAATGACAGCGCCGGTTCTCTCGGAAGTTCCTACTTTATTTACGTAATCTTCGGCTTTAAGCAAAAGTCCCTTTTCTTCAAGTTCTTTGGCAATCACTTTTCTTACTTCGAAACGGTTTTTTCCTGCGTAATGCAGGCCGTGATTATTTAAGTTGGCATCATCATCCAAAGAATCGATCATCGCGAGATTATGACGTTTACCGATTTCGTAATCGTTCGTGTCATGTGCAGGTGTAATTTTCAAAGCTCCTGTCCCGAATTCTATGTCCACGTAATCATCTTCAATAATCGGTATTACACGGTTCGCAATCGGAACGATTACGTTTTTACCTTTTAAGTGCGCATATCTTTCATCATTTGGATTGATGCAGACAGCGGTATCGCCGAAAATTGTTTCCGGGCGCGTTGTTGCAACCGATAGAAAATCTTCAGTTCCTTCAATTTTATATTTTAAATAGTAAAGTTTCCCGTTCTGCTCCTTAAAGATTACTTCTTCGTCGGAAATATTTGTTTTTGCTTCGGGATCCCAGTTCACCATGCGGTATCCACGGTAAATTAAACCTTTATTATACAAATCCACGAATGATTTGATGACCTGCTGAGAAAGCTTAGGCTCCATCGTAAAACGCGTACGTTCCCAGTCGCAGGAACAACCCAGTTTTTTCAGCTGCTCGAGGATGGTTCCGCCATATTTGTCCGTCCAGTCCCAGGCGTGTTTCAGGAATTCCTCTCTGGTGATATCAGATTTATTGATTCCTTCAGCTTTCAGTTTTGCCACAACTTTCGCTTCCGTCGCGATGGATGCGTGGTCGGTTCCTGGAACCCAGCATGCGTTGAAACCCTGCATTCTGGCACGTCTTACCAACACATCCTGAATGGTATTGTTCAGCATGTGACCCATGTGAAGGATTCCGGTAACGTTTGGTGGAGGAATCACGATGGTATAAGGCGGTTTCTCGTTTGGCTCGGAATGGAAATAATTATTTTCAAGCCAGTAACTGTACCATTTATTCTCGGTCTCCTGTGGGTTATATTTTTCTGAAATCTGCATAGGATCTTTCTTTATCTTAGTACGTGCAAAAATAGGCAAATAAAAAAAATTATTCAGGTATTGAAATAATTTTTAACTTTGTCCTTCAATATTTATCAAAACATCAATATAACATTTAAAAATATGAAAAAATTATTTGCAGGTTTGTTTTTAACCGCATCATTCGCAATGGCGTCAGCACAATCAATTTCTTTTGATAAAACAACATATGATTACGGCACTGTAAAGACCGGCGCTGACGGACACAGAATGTTTACGGTAAAAAACACGGGCGACAAACCACTTATTATTTCCAGAGTACAGGCATCTTGCGGATGCACTACACCGGAATGGAGCCAGGACCCGATTATGCCGGGCAAAACCGCACAGATTAAAGTGGGTTATAACACAACAATCGTAGGACCTTTCACAAAGATTATCGAGGTATATTCTAATGACCCGGAAAACAGCAGATCAGTAATTACCATTAAAGGAACTGTAGACGGCAACACTGCCGCAGAGGCTGTAGCGGTAGCAGCACCTGCCGCAGAATTATCTGCAAAAGCAGCACCTGCACAAGCTAAGAAAAACGTAAAGAAAGCTGCGAAATAAGCAAGTTCATCAAATTAAATCATAAAATCACTTCGTTACTGGAGTGATTTTTTTTATTTTTAAGGAAAATAACAATTATGGATCTAGATTTCAGCGACAATTTTATTGTAAAAGGTAAATTTTCAATCGGCGATGCCGAAACAGAATACAAGAGCAAACTCGACAAGAAAGATGGGAAGCAGATGCTCCTTGATGAAAAAATAAAACTACGTGAACTGCAGGAGCGGCTTTACGCAGACTCAGGCAAATCTTTATTAGTCGTGCTTCAGGCCATGGATGCAGCCGGAAAAGATTCCCTGATCGAGCATGTTTTCGGCGGAGTAAATCCGCAGGGCTGCGAAGCGCACAGTTTTAAATCGCCGAGTCACAGGGAATATTCCCACGATTTTTTGTGGCGTCACGTGCTTGCGCTTCCGGCAAAAGGCAAGATCGGAATTTTTAACCGAAGTCATTACGAAAGTGTTTTGGTTTGTAAAGTGCATCCGGAATATAATCTAAATGAAAAAGTTTGGAATTCCGTTTCGGATTTCGATGACAAATTCTGGGAAGAACGCTACGAAAGCATCAGAAATTTTGAAAAACACCTCTCCGAAAACGGCACTACTGTCATTAAAATATTTCTACACATTTCTAAAAATGAACAGAAAAAAAGATTTCTCGACCGGATTGATGAGCAGGAAAAAAACTGGAAATTCTCCATGGGAGATTTGCCTGAACGCGCCCTTTGGAACGAATATATGAAGGCTTACGAACGCGCCATCAACGAAACTTCGAAAGATCATGCGCCGTGGTTTGTAATTCCCGGTGATGATAAATGGTTTGCCAGAGTTGCCGCCATTCAGATCATCATTGATGCTTTGGAAGGAATGAAACTGAAATTCCCGAAACTTTCTGAAGAAGACCAAAAAGGGTTGGCTGAGGCGAGAAAACAACTGGAAAACGAGTAAATAAAAAAAAGCAGAAACCTAAATTTCTGCTTTTTCTGTTTCATTAAAAACCACAAGAAAAACTGTAAGCCGGATTCTGTAGATTCGCCGAAGCGAAAATGCCTGTTATTTATCTGCGCTATGCATTACTGCAAAGCTTTAGCTGTTTACCCCTCGGTTTTTGGAGCGAGCAACTCCTATCCCGGCGAACCGGGAAATCCGATATACTTAACATTGCACCGCAAAGAGTTTACCTGATTTCACTATAAA
>JAHRWY010000143.1:0-7284 GCA_019104935.1 Kaistella sp. | reverse complement strand
TGAAATCATCCAGAATCTTTCTCTCAAAATCTGCGTTAAGGATTTTCAGGTATTTCATCGATTTGCCGGAAAGTCCGAGCCGTTTCATCTGATCCTCCAGAAAATCGCGTTCGTATTCGTTTTTGTTTCCGTCTTCATTGTCATTAAACCATTTATCGGGAAAACGTTTTTCGATTTCCGAAGGCAGCAACCCGGCAAAAAACGAATTTCTTGCGTATTGCGTTGCGGTAGGTAAAATGCTGAAGTAGTAATCTTCGGAGGTTTTGTTGTAAAACTTGGTGAAAAGCGGTTCGATTACTTTCCACTGGTCGTAACGCAAATTATCGATCATCAGGAGAAGTACCTTTTCTTTTTCGAGTTCCGGTTTCACCTTGTCTTTAAACAAAGTGTGGCTCATCATGGGTTTTTCGTTGGTATGGAGCCAGTCTTCGTAGTTGTTTTCAATGAATTTGGAGAACTGAATGTTGGCTTCTTCTTTCTGCGACTGCAGTAAATCGGCAAATTCATTATCGAACACTTTATCGAATTTTATTTCCCAGTTAAGGATTTTCTTATAATATTCTGCCCAGTCCTGGTACGTTCTCATATAAGAAAGTTCCATGGAAAGGTTGCGGAACTGCTGCTGATACTCGAGAATGGTTTTTTCCTCCACGAGGGTTTCTTCCTGAAGGTTTTTCTTTAAAGAAAGCAGCACCTGATTCGGATTTACGGGTTTCAGGATATAATCAGCGATTTGTGAGCCGATCGCCTGTTCCATGATTCTTTCTTCTTCATTTTTGGTTACCATCACGATCTTTATGGCAGAATCGATGTTTTTAATCATCGGAATCGCTTCCAGGCCGCTGATGCCGGGCATATTTTCGTCGAGCAATGCCAGCTGAAAATTTTCTTTTTCGATCATTTCCAGTGCTTCGTTTACGTTGTTTACCGGGGTAACCGTATATCCTTTGTTCTCTAAAAATACAATATGAGGTTTCAATAAATCCACTTCATCATCAATCCATATTAATTTTGCCATTTATTTCAATTGTTCTGATTAATTGCCTGAGCTTTTCAGGCCTGCTGTAAGGCTTCAAAAGTACAACCAAAGATTGCCAAATTTCTTTTAAAAACACGTTAAAGTTGCGTTAAATAATTGAATGCCTGCAGTAAGATATTTTTAAAAAAAGCGGTATCACATTATAAAAACTTAAATTTGCAGTGCGAAACTGATTCCTATTTAAGAGACAGCCATTAAACAATGACGAATAAATTCAAAATCATCAACGATCCGGTTCACGGCTTTATAAAAATACCTCACGAAATTTTATTTGATGTCATTGAGCATCCTTATTTTCAGCGTCTGCGGCGGATTTCCCAAACCGGCCTGCTGAATTTAATTTTTCCCGGCGCTACCCATACCCGTTTTCATCACGCCTTGGGCGCCATGCATCTGATGTTTACCGCTCTGGAAACATTGAGACTGAAAGACACTGAAATTTCAAAAGAGGAAGAAAAATCTGCCATGCTGGCGATTCTGCTTCACGACATCGGTCACGGACCTTTTTCGCATGCGTTGGAAAATATGCTGATGGACGACTGGCACCATGAAAAACTCTCGCTGCTGCTGATGAATCGAATGAATGTGGAATTCGAAGGTGCGCTCACCATGGCCATTGAAATGTTTCAGGGAAAGTATCACCGGAAGTTTTTTAACCAGCTAATTTCGTCGCAACTCGATGTAGACCGGCTGGATTATCTGAAGCGCGACAGCTTCTATACCGGAGTTTCGGAAGGCAATATCAACACGCAGCGCATTGTTTCGATGATGAATGTGTCGGAAGATGAACTGGTGATTGACGCCAAAGGAATTTATTCCATTGAAAATTTCCTTACCGCACGGATGTTTATGTACTGGCAGGTGTATTACCACAAAACTTCGGCTTTGGCAGAACATCTTTTGGTAAAGATCCTGGCCCGCGCCAAAACTTTGGTTTCAGAAGGCTATGACTTGCCTGCATCCGAAAATCTAAAATATTTTCTTCACCGGAGCCAGTTTGAGAGCGCTACCGATGAAGATATTCAGCGTTTTACAGAACTGGATGACAACGATGTTATTCAGGCCATGAAGTTCTGGACGAAAACAGAGGATCAAATCCTTTCCTATCTATGTAAATCGGTGATTGAGCGAAATCTTCTGAAAACAAAAATTTCATCAAAACCGTTTGATCCCGAGTTTGTTAAAGAAAAAATTCAGCAGACCAATGCTGTGTTTAACATAGAAAACGGCTCCGAACTTGTGGACGAAATTTCCCGAAGTCTGCTTCCTTATAACACCGAAAAACAGCCCATTTATCTGCTGCTGAAAAACGGAAAAAAAATTACGCTGGAAAATTCTGAGAATCAGATACTTTCCTCGTTCATCAATCAGCTGAATACCAAGTATATTTTATCGTTTCCCAGAGAAGTACAGGCCATTAATTATCCGCAAAAATAATTTGGAATAATTAGGAATTTTCTATCTTTGCAGGATATGGAATTTACAGCATCGCAGATCGCAGGTTTTATCAACGGAAGAATTATAGGCGACGAAAATGCCACTATCAGCGGTGTTTCCCCTATTGAGAGTGGTGAAGAAGGCCATCTTTCCTTCATCGCGCAGGAAAGATTTGCAGACTATATCGATACAACGAAATGTTCGGTTCTTATCGTTTCCGAAAAACTTTTAACCAAAGACACTTATCCTACCACCATTATCGCAGTAGAAGATGCTTATCTTTCTTTTCAGGTTCTTATGAATCTTTATAAGGAAATGCAGGGAAGAAAGACCGGTATCGAGCAGGGTGCAGTATTTCATGAAACTTCCAAAGTTGGTGAAAATGTGTATGTTGGCGCGTTTACCTGTGTTTCCGAAAAAGTAAAGATTGGTGACGAAAGCCAGATTTACCCTCATGTCTACATCGGAAAAAATGTAAAAATCGGCAAAAACTGTATTATTTACAGTGGAGTAAGAATATATGATTACTGTGTGATTGGCGACAACTGCGTTATTCATTCCAATACCGTTATCGGGTCCGACGGATTCGGTTTTCAGGTGACTAAAGACGGTTATCAGAAAATTCCGCAACTGGGTAATGTTGTTTTGGGAGACCATGTTGAAATTGGCTCCAACTGCAGTATCGACCGAGGTACAATTGGTTCAACCGTGATCGGAAACGGAACTAAAATCGATAATTTAATTCAGATCGCCCACAATGTAAAGATTGGGGAAAATAATGTCATCGCAGCTCAGGCGGGCATTGCAGGATCCACCGTCATAGGTGACTGGAACCAGATTGGGGGTCAGGTGGGGATTGTTGGGCATATTACCATCGGCAATCAGGTGAAAGTTCAGGCCCAGAGCGGCGTGAATTCCAATACGAAAGACGGTGAAACCCTTTACGGATCACCTGCCATAAACGCAGGAGAATACAGAAGAAATTATGTGCATTTCAGAAATTTCACCGAAATCGTGAAACGCATCAATACCATTGAAAACAGCACTAAAGATAAAAACTGTGAGTGATAAACAAAAAACTTTAAAGGAAGAAGTTTCCCTTTGTGGGATTGGGCTTCATACCGGAAGAGAAGTAACATTAACAATAAAACCGGCCAAGGAGAATACCGGTTTTGTATTTGTACGTACCGATTTGGAGGGTCATCCTCATATTGAGGCCGACGTAAACTACGTCACTGCAACCGAACGGGGAACGACCCTTGAAAAATTAGGAGTAAGAATTCATACCTGCGAACACCTTCTGGCAGCTTTGGTAGGATGCGACATCGACAATGCTATTCTGGAAATGAACAGTGCAGAGCCGCCAATTTTAGATGGTTCTTCAAGGTTTTTCGTTGATGCCATTGAAAAAGCAGGGATTCTGGAACAGAATGTAGACCGGGAATATCTGGTTGTGAAGGAAGTACTGAATTATGTTGATCCCACTACCGGATCCGAGCTTACCATCATCCCTTCCGATACTTATGAAGTGACGACGATGGTAGATTTCGGGACGAAAGTTCTCGGAACCCAGAATGCCACCTTAAAAGATATTTCAGAATTTAAAGATGAAATTTCATCCGCACGTACTTTCAGTTTCCTTCATGAACTCGAAATGCTTTTGGACGCCGGTCTTATTAAAGGTGGCGATATTTCCAACGCTATTGTTTATGTGGATAAAGAACTTACGTCGGAAACTTCAGAAAAACTGAAAAAAGCCTTCGGTAAAGATGATGTTTCCATCCGCCCGAACGGAATTTTAGATAACCTTACCCTGAACTATCCCAACGAAGCCGCGCGCCATAAACTACTTGATGTGATTGGGGACCTCGCATTAGTAGGAGTAAAGATCAAAGGAAAAGTTATCGCCAACAAACCGGGACATTTTGTAAACACCCAGTTTGCAAAAAAACTGAACAGACAGTGGAAACTGCAGAGAAAGAAAAATGTTCCCGATATCGACATCTACAAAGAACCCGTTTTCGATATCAACGGAATCATGAAACTTATGCCACACCGGCCGCCATTCCTGCTTATCGATAAAATTCTTGAACTTTCAGATTCGCACGTGGTGGGGCTCAAGAATGTAACCATGAATGAACCGTTTTTTGTGGGGCATTTCCCTAAAGAACCGGTTATGCCGGGCGTTTTACAGGTGGAAGCTCTGGCACAGACCGGGGGAATTCTCGTTCTGGCAAGCGTTCCTGATCCGGAAAACTATTCCACTTATTTTATTAAAATGGATAAAGTAAAGTTTAAGAAAAAAGTGGTTCCGGGTGATACCCTGGTTTTCAAAATAGAACTTATTTCCCCAATCCGAAGAGGGATTGTTCACATGCAGGGCTATGGCTATGTAGGCGACAGCGTTGTAGTAGAAGCTGAATTGATGGCGCAGGTCGCAAAAAATAAACCGGATTAAATGGTACACCAGTTAGCCGCCGTTGACAAACGCGCAAAAATCAAGAAAAATGTAATCGTAGAACCGTTTACTACCATTGCCGGTGACGTAGAAATTGGCGAAGGAACCTGGATCGGTCCTAACGTAACGATTATGGATGGTGCCAGAATCGGGAAAAACTGCCGTATTTTCCCAGGTACAGTGATTGCCGCAGTTCCGCAGGATCTTAAATTCGAAGGTGAAGATACCCAGGTGATTATCGGCGACAATACCACCATCAGAGAATGTGTTACCGTAAACCGCGGAACCAAAGCTTTGGGTTATACCAAAATAGGAAACGACTGTCTCATTATGGCGACCTCGCATATTGCGCACGACTGTGTTCTCGGGAACGGCGTAATCATCGTGAACGGTTGCGGTATTGCAGGGCATGTTGAAATCGGGGATTATACTGTGATGGGCGGCCTTTCAGCGGTTCACCAGTTTGGAAAAATCGGTAAACATGTGATGATTTCCGGAGGAACTTTGGTAAGAAAAGATATTCCGCCTTATGTGAAAGTGGCGAGAGAGCCCATGACGTATGCAGGAATAAATTCTGTAGGTCTGCGCAGAAGAGGCTTTACCAATGATAAAATCTTCGAAATACAGAAAATTTACAGAGCCATCTTCCAGATGAAGATGAATGTTTCGCAGGCATCAAGCTATATTGAAAAAGAAATGCTGCCGACTGCCGAAAGAGACGAAATTTTAGAATTCATCAAGAATTCGCCAAGAGGTATCGTAAAAGGCTACGGTACCGGAAAAGAATAGACACAACACAACTTTAATTAACACTGATAAGTCCGGAGATGCATCTTCAGACGATAACTAAAAATTCAAACTTTAAATGGCAACCAGCAACGATATTAAAAAAGGAATGTGTATCGAATACAGTAACGATATCTTCAAAATTATCGATTTTTTACACGTAAAACCAGGAAAAGGACCAGCGTTCGTAAGAACCAAAATGAAATCGGTAACCAACGGTAAAGTGCTTGAAAACACTTTTTCTGCAGGTCACAAAATTGATGAAGTAAAAGTAATCACCAGAAAATTCCAGTATCTTTACGAAGACGATAACGGCTTTCATTTTATGAATAATGATGATTTCTCACAAATCTACCTGAACAAAGAGATGATCGAGAACTCACAGTTTATGAAAGCAGGTGAAGAAGTAACCATCATTCTGAAAGAAGCAGATGAATCTCCACTTTCAGCAGAAATCCCGCCAACAGTTTATCTGGATGTAATTGAAGCAGATCCTGGAGTGAAAGGAAATACTGCAACCAACGCCCTGAAAAACGCAATCGTAGAAACCGGAGCAAGAGTTATGGTTCCTCTTTTCATTGAAACAGGTGACAAAATTAAAGTAAACACCGAAGACGGAAATTATCTGGAACGCGTAAAATAAAAATTGATGGAAGGTGAAAATCTTCCATCTGCTTATTAAAATATGACCTTCAACCAACCGCAGACCCTAAGGAACATTGCAGATCTCATCGGCGCCCAAATAATTGGCGACGAAAACTTTCCTGTTCTTGGGACCAACGAAATTCACCGCGTAAAAGCCGGAGAAATCGTCTTTGTGAATCATCCCAAATACTACGATAAAGCCCTTAATTCTGAGGCAACCATCATTCTCATCGATAAAGTGGTGAACTGTCCGGAAGGAAAGGCATTGTTGGTTTCCGATGATCCATTCAGGGATTTCAATAAAATCAATACCCATTTCACGCGGATTTACAATTTCACAGAAGAACTTCATGATATTGAAGTTGGAGACGGTACACGCATTCATCCTTCAGCAGTGATCGGAAACGAAGTGAAAATCGGCAAAAACTGTATCATTTTCCCGAATGTTGTGATAGGCGACAGAACCATCATCGGCGACAACGTGATTATCCAGAGCGGAACTGTTTTGGGCGGCGACGCATTCTATTACAGAAAACTGAACGGAAATTTCGATCGCTTGATTTCTGTGGGAAATGTCATTATTGAAGACAACGTTGAAATAGGAAACAACTGCACCATCGACCGCGGCGTTACGGATTCTACCATCATTGGCGAAGGCTCTATTTTAGACAATTTAATACAAATCGGCCACGATACTATCATCGGTAAAAAAGTGCTTATTGCTTCCCTTGCTGCGATTGCAGGTTGTTGCGTCATCGAAGATGAGGTGACGGTTTGGGGACAAGTGGGAATAGCCTCCGGAAACCGAGTGGGAAAAGGAGCCGTTCTTTTAGGCAAAACCGGCGTCAACAAAGACTTGGAAGGCGGAAAAACCTATTTCGGTCAGTTGGCGGAAGAATTTAGAGAATATTTAAGAAAA
>JAHRWY010000105.1:0-4634 GCA_019104935.1 Kaistella sp. | reverse complement strand
AACCCATTCATGCAAATCCTAAATTTTATTGATTAACAGAAGCTTATGAATTACTATCATGTCGCATTACGAATATCTTTTTATATGGATTATACAAAATACGAAAAACAAAATCACTGTACTTACTCCTTATGCTGCCCGACCAACACAGAAATATGCGATACGGGATTTTATACTCCAATTTATTGCTTATTCCCACTACCCTTCCCGCATCCATCTCCAATATAACTGCATTATAGATCCAATATAAGTCCAATAAACTATTGGACTTATATTGGTGTTTTATTTGATTTACCTTGTATGTTCTCCGAGCCTGAAAGGCAGAAAATTGAAGACAAAGCAGGAAAATAATGAGGCTTCCAGGGAAGTGGGCTCTGCGGTGTCTTCACCAATACCATCGATCTTTTTTTCAGAAATTTTAATCAGCTCCTGAAAAGCGGGCAGTAAGTATCCTTCCCCCAATTTCGTTGAAAGGTACTGAATGGGGTTTGTATTAAGATTCTCCAATAATGGATTTTAACTACCCTAAAGTTTGTCAAAGGTAACATAAAGCAAGGTCAAAGCAATGTCAAAGGAATGTCGAAGTAATGTCAGAGTAATACCCGTAAGGGTCTCAATGAATGTTTTTAAAACTGCAGTTCTGAAACTGCTGAACGTAGAGGGATACCTGCCACCTTTGCAGGGATTAACTTTAAAGTTTCCCCATAATTTCATGAAAACGGTAATAAATAGACGCTCAGCATAATATTTATACGAATTCTAAATCAGATTACTCTTTTTAAACTTAAAAAATTCGTATTTTTGAGGTTCTTAAAATTTAATAAAAATAACTGATATGACTTTCGACATTGACATGATCAAAAAAGTGTACGAGCGTTATCCTGAACGGGTTGCTGCAGCAAGAGCAGTCGTGGGAAAACCGTTGACACTTTCTGAAAAAATCCTTTATACCCACCTTTGGGAAGGCAACGCAACCCAAAGTTACGAACGCGGAAACTCTTACGTAGATTTCGCTCCGGACAGAGTGGCAATGCAGGATGCTACCGCGCAGATGGCACTTTTACAGTTCATGCAGGCCGGAAAATCCAAAGTGGCAGTTCCCTCTACAGCGCATGCTGATCACCTGATCCAGGCAAGAGTTGGTGCTGAAGCGGATTTACAGGAAGGCATCAATAAAAACTCTGAAGTGTTCAACTTCCTGAGTTCAGTTTGTGATAAATATGGCATCGGATTCTGGAAACCAGGCGCGGGAATTATTCACCAGGTGGTATTGGAAAATTATGCCTTCCCGGGAGGTATGATGATCGGTACCGACTCTCACACAGTAAACGCAGGTGGTTTAGGAATGGTAGCCATCGGTGTTGGTGGTGCAGATGCAGTAGACGTGATGGCCGGAATGGCCTGGGAACTGAAAATGCCAAAATTAATCGGTGTAAAATTAACAGGTAAACTGAACGGATGGACTTCTGCAAAAGACGTAATTCTGAAAGTAGCAGGTATTTTAACCGTAAAAGGAGGTACAGGCTGTATCGTTGAATACTTCGGCGAAGGAGCAAAAAACCTTTCTGCAACAGGAAAAGGAACCATCTGTAACATGGGTGCCGAGATTGGCGCGACGACTTCTACTTTCGGGTACGATGATTCCATGAGAAGATATCTGGCAGCAACCGGAAGACAGGATGTGGTAGATGCTGCGGATAAAATTGCAGATCATTTAACAGGTGACGCAGAAGTTTATGCAAACCCTGAGCAGTATTTCGATCAGGTGATTGAAATTAATCTTGATGAATTGGCGCCACACTTAAACGGTCCTTTCACGCCGGATTTGGCAACACCGGTTTCAGAATTCAGAGCAAAAGCTGAAGCTAACGGATGGCCGCTTGACGTTGAATGGGCACTGATCGGTTCATGTACCAACTCGTCGTACGAAGATTTATCAAGAGCCGCTTCTATCGTTGAAGACGCCGTAGCAAAAGGTGTTAAGCCTAAAGCAATCCTTGGTATCAACCCAGGGTCTGAGCAGGTGAAATTCACAGCAGAAAGAGACGGTTTCCTTGATTCTTTCAGAAAATTTGAATCCGCAAGAATCTTTACCAATGCCTGCGGACCTTGTATCGGCCAGTGGGACAGAGAAGGTTCTGAAAAAGGCGAGAAAAACTCCATCATCCACTCTTTCAACAGAAACTTTGCGAAAAGAGCAGATGGTAACCCAAATACCCACGCTTTCGTAGCTTCTCCGGAAATGGTAGCTGCGGTAGCAATTTCAGGTAGACTGGATTTCAACCCAATCACCGATACTTTAACCAACCAAAACGGCGAACAGATTAAGCTTGATGAGCCTAAAGGTTTTGAACTTCCTGAAAAAGGTTTTGCTGTAGATGACAACGGTTATCAGGCACCTTCAGAAGACGGTTCAAACGTACAGGTTGCGGTGAGCCCGACTTCCGACAGACTTCAGTTATTGGAGCCATTCCAGCCTTGGGATGGACAGAACATTACAGGTGCTAAAGTTTTGATCAAAGCTTTCGGTAAATGTACCACCGACCACATTTCTATGGCTGGTCCGTGGTTGAAATACAGAGGTCATTTGGATAATATTTCAAATAACATGTTGATTGGCGCCGTAAACGCTTACAACATGGAAACCAATAAGGTTAAAAACGAATTAACCGGAGAATACGGCGAAGTTCCTGCGGTGGCAAGAGCTTACAAAGCTGCGGGCGTTCCTACCATCGTTGTGGGTGACCAGAATTATGGTGAGGGTTCTTCCAGAGAACATGCTGCAATGGAGCCGAGACATCTTGGTGTAAGAGCGGTTTTGGTAAAATCTTTCGCAAGAATCCACGAAACAAACCTTAAAAAGCAGGGAATGCTGGGTCTTACTTTCGTAAATGCTGAAGAATACGATAAAATCCGTGAAGATGATACCGTAAACTTCTTAGATTTGGATCAGTTCGCACCAAACCGTCCGCTTCAATTGGAGTTTGTACATTCGGACGGAACGAAGGATATTATTCTGGCAAACCATACGTATAATGAGCAACAGATCGGTTGGTTTAAAGCAGGTTCTGCATTAAACCTAATCGCTGAGGAAGCGCGCAACAACGCATAATTTCCTTATATAATAAGAAAGCCGTTCAAATATTTTGAACGGCTTTTTTTATATCATTTAAAAGACAGTTAATCTACATAAATACCTGCCCAGCTTTTTTTCAAGGGCAAAAGGAAATCGCTTAAAAAAGCAACATACGTATTCTTTGAAAAATCGAAAACCTCGATGTCCTGAGAGATTTCACCTTCTTTTAATCCTTTCCGGAAGTCCTGTAACTTCATGGTTTTAAGTTCGCCGTTTTCTATAAAACTGGCTTTCATCCTGTCGAACAGTCCCAATTGAAACTCCGCATCGATTTCTTTCATCACCTGCCCTAAAGCATCGATAGAACAGCCTGAAGCGGCTTCTTTTTCCTCATCTACACAAATTACAATAAACTGATTCTTCTCAATTTTAAATGAAGATGAAAGTGGTTTTCCGTGCGCTGCCCACGAAGCCAGAAAATCATATAACTTTTCCGTAATTACTTTGCTTTCTTTGGGAGCAAAAGGCCTTGAAGCCGGGTAAATAATTACCCTGTAATCGTTTGTTTCGACAATATTAGATTCTTCTATTTTCATTTTTTTTCTGATTAAAAATATTGACAATGCCTAAAGTGATAAAACATAAAGCACTTACGATCCTCCAAACAATATCTCTGTCAATTTGAAACTGGTTTTCGTAGAGATTAACAACAATCAATACTACACCAATGATTATCAGCAGATAGTCACCATATTTTCTCATTATAAATCTTCAGCCTCAGCTAAAAGCTCTACAATATCTTTAACGGCAACTTCCTCATTTTTATTGAAGTGCTTCACACCATCCGTCATCATTGTATTACAGAACGGACATCCTGTCGCGATGATATTCGGCGTTTCAGAGAGCGCTTCTTCTGTACGCTCCACATTGATGTCTTTATCGCCTTTTTCAGGCTCTTTGAACATCTGCGCGCCTCCTGCTCCACAACATAAACCGTTGGATTTGCATCGTTTCATTTCTACCAACTCCGCATCGAGTTTCTCAAGAAGCATTCTTGGCGCTTCATACTCTCCGTTGGCTCTCCCAAGATAACAAGGATCGTGGAACGTGATTTTCTTTCCTTTGAAACTTCCGCCTTCTACCTTCAAACGGCCTTCTTCCATCAATTTTCTAAGGAACTGGGTGTGGTGCAGAACTTCATAATTTCCGCCTAATCCAGGATATTCGTTTTTAATGATATTGAAACAGTGCGGACATGCAGTTACGATTTTCTTCACTTCGTAAGCATTCATGATTTCGATGTTCGTAAGTGCCATCATCTGGAAGATGAATTCGTTTCCGGCACGTTTTGCAGGATCGCCGTTGCAGCTTTCTTCCTGGCCCAGCACAGCAAATTCAACGCCTACTTTGTGTAGAATTTTACAGAACGCTTTGGTGATCTTTTTCGCTCTGTCGTCGAAACTTCCGGCGCAGCCAACAAAAAATAAAACTTCAGGTGCTTTTCCTTCGGCAGCATATTCTGCCATTGTTTTTATTGTGAAATCCATTTTTTCAATTT
>JAHRWY010000079.1:0-4341 GCA_019104935.1 Kaistella sp. | reverse complement strand
ATTATTACCAAGTCTGATTTCGTGGGTCCTGTGATGACTTTATGTATTGAAAAACGTGGCGAAATCGTTAACCAAAGTTATCTGACTTCAGACCGTGTAGAACTTGTTTTCAACATGCCATTGGCGGAGGTGGTTTTCGATTTTTACGACCGTTTGAAATCTATTTCCAAAGGTTATGCGTCTTTCGATTATCATCCGATCGGTTTCCGACCATCGAAATTGGTGAAGATGGATATTCTCATCAACGGTGATATGGTCGATGCACTTTCGTCACTGATTCACGATTCAAACGCGTATTACATCGGTAAAAGAATGTGTGAGAAACTTCGTGAACTGATCCCGAGACAGCAGTTTGATATTGCCGTTCAGGCGGCTTTAGGAGCGAAAGTTATTGCGAGAGAAACCATCAAAGCCTTAAGAAAAGACGTTACCGCAAAATGTTACGGAGGAGATATCTCCAGAAAGCGTAAACTCCTTGAAAAGCAGAAAGAAGGAAAGAAAAAGATGAAACAGATCGGTAGAGTTGAGGTTCCGCAATCGGCATTTATGGCCGTACTGAAACTGAATGATTAAAAAGATTTGGGCGCCTTTTTCCGCCTTCCACTCCCGCTTTTTTTCTTTTTAAGAAAAAAGAGCTTCGTTCAAGTCGGGGCGCGGGTTTCCGCATATTACCCAATATTTTATAACAACAAAATTCCTGAGCCATTCAGGAATTTTTCTTTTAATTTGCTAAAATAATTTACATGAAATCAATAGTTATTGCTCTTATATTTTTCTCTACACTTTTTTTCGCACAACAAAAGTTCCCAACTCCTTACGAAAAAGGCAATGGAAACCAAACTGTGACTTACCATGAAATGGTGAAATATTATGATAATCTGGATCAGAATTTTGAAAGTATTACCGTTGAAAACTTTGGAAAAGACGATAACGGTGAACCGATAAAGGTGGTCATTTTTGGTGAATCGAAAAATAAAAATACGCCGGTAATCCTTATCAACAACGGAATTCATCCCGGAGAACCCGACGGAATTGATGCTACCATGATGCTGATGCGCGATTTGGCCACCGGAAAAGTTTCCGCGAGAAACCTTAAAATCGCCGCGATTCAGTCTTATAATATTTCGGGAATGTTGAGAAGAGGGAAATTCAGCCGTGCCAACCAAAACGGACCGGAAGAATACGGCTTCCGCGGAAATGCCAGAAACTATGACCTGAACCGCGATTTTATAAAAAATGATACCGAAAATGCCAAGACCTTTCAGCTGATTTTCCAGTATTTTAAACCGATATTTTTCATCGACAATCATGTGAGTAACGGAGCAGATTACCAATATCTTTTCACCTATATTTCTACCAACAAGGAACGTTTAGGCAATAAACTGGGCAACTACTTCAATGAAAAAATGCAGCCTGAAATTCTGGAAAATATCGAAAAAAAGGGAATTCTTACCATTCCGTACGTTAATATTCATGGCGATTCTCCGGATGAAGGCTTTCCGGCTTTTATGGATTCACCTCGCTACGCAACTGGTTATACCACGCTTTTCAACACTTTGGGAACCGTTGCCGAAACCCATATGCTGAAGCCCTATCCGGACAGGGTTCGCGCCACTTATGAATATATGGTGAGCGCCATTAATTACACAAGAAAAAACACCAGGGAAATCCAGAAACTGATGGCTGAAAACTTAAACAGTCTGAAGCCCGGAACACAATATCCGATCCAGTGGAAACTCAACGATAAGAAATTTCAACTCATTGATTTTAAAGGATATGAAGCCGGAAAAAAAACCAGCGAAGTCTCCGGAAAGCCAAGACTTTTTTACGACAGAAACAAACCTTTCACGCGAAAAGTAAAATTCTTTAATGAATATGTACCGACCAAAGAAATCAGAGTTCCCAATTATTATGTGATTCCCAAATCTGAAAATAAAGTAATCGAATACCTGAAAAGAAACAATATCGCAATGAAGGAAATCGCTCAGGATTCTACAATAAGTGTTGAAGTTTACAGGATCACAGATTACAAAACCGTAAAAAACCCGTACGAAGGACATTACCTGCATTACGAAACCAAAACGAAATCTGAATTTAAAAACGTAAACTTCAGAAAAGGCGATCTGTTGGTTTCAACGAAACAGCCAGGCGTAAAATATCTGCTGGAAACCCTGGAGCCGGAAGCGACCGATTCTTTCTTTAACTGGAATTTCTTTGATGCCATTTTGGGGCAGAAAGAGTACTTTTCCGATTATGTTTTTGAAGATACAGCGGCAGAACTGCTCAGGAATGATCAGGTTCTACAAACAGCTTTCAAGTTCGAAAAAATTTCGAAACCCGATTTTGCAAAAGACGGACAAGCCCAACTGGAATGGATTTACAGGCATTCGGAGTATTACGAAGGCAGTGTTGGTCTCTATCCGATTTCCAGAATTTTATAAACCTTTTAAAAATCAAAAAACCCTTTCAGTTCCGGAGACTAAAAGGGTTTTTTCTTAAAATAGCTAATAATTATCTTGGTAATCCTTTTTTCAGGGCATAATTGGCTCTTTCAACGGCTTTTTTCTCTTTCCAGTCCATGTATCTTTTTTTGAATTTTGCCTTCATGAAATTATCAAAATTCCGCTGAACAGTTAAATTCCAAAGCGAATGCGCTTTCACTGCCCAGGACTTATCCCACGCGCGGAGGGAGATGGAGAAACTTCCGTCCAGATATTTCATCCAGTGCCACCAGCCAGTCGGCATAAAAAGGGTGTCGCCGTGTTCCAGGAAACACTCAATGCCTTCCACGCCATCCAAAGCTGGGAATTTTTCAAAATCAGGGTTGGAAATATCGTAATCTTCGAGGGCATAAGTCGCATACGGAATTTTATAAAGCCGGTCTTTCCATTTGTAATCGAAAAGCAGAATATGTTTTCTGCCGTTGAAATGCGTGTGGAAAATATGCGCCATATCGATATCGTAATGAAGAAAGGTTACCGAACCTTTACCACCGAAAAACATATTCGGGTATTTATCCAGAAAACCGCCCATCAGCTCTTTCGGCGAGAGATAATCTTCAAGAAGTTTAGGTGCAGATTTAATGGGATCGAAAAGGAAAATCCTTAAATCAGTCGGTTCGCGCTGGATCAGATCAATATAATCGCCAAATTTCATCTTCGCTGCGGAAGCGTTGATAGGAGCGGCAGGATCAGCTTTTGAAGAATCATACAGCGGAACTTCCACATCGCCAACAGTTTCCTTCATGTATTCCATCGTCCATTTTTGGTAGGCCGGCCAATTTTTAGCCATATTCCGGATAACAACGGGTTTGCGGGGAATTAAATATTTTTTGCGGAATTCTTCCTGTGAAATATCCTCTACAACATCAATTGGTGTTAAATGTAGTCCCATATTAAGTAAAAATTAGTAGGCAAAATTAGGAAAAAAGAATGCGCAAAACCTTAAATGATGATTGTTTTTATCTAATCGTGAAACAGATTGGAGGGCTGAAAAACTGCTTTGGGTTGCTTGGTATGTAACAATCTGAACTCACCGCACACTAATTTTAAAAAAAACATGAAATTTTACGCTTCGCTTTTCCTTACTTTTTTATTTTCTGTTATAGGTTTTGCTCAAACCACTGTTTCCGGAAAAATTACAGATTCCGACGGTCAACCCGTTCCCAGCGCAAGTGTAACCATTGAAGAGCAGGGGAAAGATGCGATTATGGCTTTCTCCATTTCAAATTCGAAAGGGGAATATAAAGTTACTTTTACTTCACCCGAACCGAATGTGGATTTAAAAATCAAGGCTTTCAACCAAAAGCCTGTGCTTAAATCCATTAAAAATACAACCCAAAACCTGAATTTCAGCCTCGAATCTGATGCAACTGAAATTAAAGAGGTAAAATTAAAAACCAAACTCATTACCAAAAAAGGAGATACCATTTCTTATGATCTGAAAGCGTTTGAAAGCAAAGCCGACCGCACATTAGCCGATGTTTTAAAGAAAATTCCGGGTATTGAAGTGAATGGTGACGGATCGGTGCTTTATCAGGGCGAGCCCATCAATAAATTTTATGTCAACGGAAAAGACCTGATGGAAGGCGGTTATGGCACTGTAAATAATTCTTTACCTAAAGATGCCGTTCAAAAGGTGGAAGTGATGGAAAATCACCAGCCTGTGAAGATTCTTCAGGATAAAGTTCCTTCTGAAAATGCGGGGTTAAACGTAGTTTTAAAGAAATCTGTCACGATGACCGGCCGGGGAGAAGTGGGCGTAGGAATGGATCCGCTGCTCTGGAATGTAAAACTGACGCCGATGTTTTTCGGGCAGAAAAACCAGTGGGTCGTGAATTAT
>JAHRWY010000045.1:0-7865 GCA_019104935.1 Kaistella sp. | reverse complement strand
TTCGCAGTGCGTTCCAAATTGGATGATAACGGTATTGTTTGCGCTTTTTAGCATCGATGCCGGTTGCTTGAAGATGACCGTTCTGCAGTGCACAAATCCAGACATTCTCCCAGGCAGGCGGAATGGCCAGTTTATTGATGCGCTGGATTTCTTCTTTATCCTTTATTCTTTCATCACCGGAATAATACACGTATTTTTTTCCGCGTTTTCTGCGGGTAATTCCGTCTGCTTCCCGGTCGCTGGTATAAACCAGGCTTACCGCTTTTGCAGATTTTACCGGATCCTTCATTATTTTTACAATTTTTGAAGGACTCAGTGAAATTACAATATCGGTGTCTGGATTTTTCATTAATGATGCTGTGTTATTTGATTTTAACCGTTAACTATTTCCCCACCATTTGGGTGAAGAACCTGGCCGGTCATATAGGCTGAATCTTCGCTGGCAAGGAATAGAAAACAGGTCGCTGCTTCATTCGGTTCGCCGGCACGCTTCATTGGCGTATCGCTGCCAAATTCCGAAACACCTTTTTTTGTTAAAGTTGAGGCAATAAGGGGAGTCCAGATTGGTCCTGGCGCTACGGCATTCACACGGATTCCTTTATCAGCGAGGTTTGCTGATAGACTTCGGGTAAATGACAGGATTGCACCTTTAGTTGCGGCATAATCCATCAGATGATCGCTGCCGCGGTAAGCGGTAACAGAAGTGGTGTTGATGATGCAGCTTCCTTTCTTCAAATATTTCATGGCATATTTCGTAAGCCAGAAAACTGAAAAGAAGTTGGAATGAAAGGTTTTCATCAGCTGCTCTGTGCTGATGTCTTCAATTTTCTCGGATTCCCAGTGAATGCCGGCATTATTGACGAGGATATCCAGTTTACCAAAAGTTTTAACGGTTTCGGTGATTACTTTTTTGCAGTTGTTTTCTCTGCCAAGATCGCCTTTGATGAGGATGCATTTTCTACCCAACTTCTCAATCTCCTTTTTGGTTTCCTTTGCATCGGAAGTTTCACTCAGGTAAGAAATCACAATATCAGCACCTTCCGCAGCAAAAAGCAGGGCAGTAGCTTTCCCAATGCCACTGTCGCCACCTGTGATGATGGCGGTTTTGCCTTTTAGCTTTTCATTCTGCTGAGTTGGTTCACTTTCAGGAGGGGGCGAAAGTTTAGACTCGAGCCCCGGTTTGTCCTGTTTTTGCAAAGGCCGGATTTTGGTTTTTGATTTCTTCTGCATGATCTGTGGAATTAAGAAAGTTATTTTCTACCCCGTCCTAAAAGCCAGAAGATAAGTCCGATCACGATCGCAACAAGAAAAATTCCCCACCACATCCCGGCTTCGAAAATTGTTCCTATCGCATCACATCCCGTGAGGGTAAACATTGCTAATAAAGCTAAACTGAATAACATAAATTTTTTCATAACAGTGATTTTTAATGGTTTATATTTAATGTTTATGGAATTGATTGTTTTAAACCCTCTGATAATCCGGACGCCAATCTGTGATTGATTTTTTAATCTCATCACCCGAAACGGTTTTGTTTAGCGCTTCTGCAAGTAAAGTTTTAAATTCTTCATCATAAGCAAAACGGAGGGCTGCAATTTGACTGAAATTAAGCTGTTCGATCACCTTATCAGACCTTTCCCCAAAGAGTTCGAAATAACGCTGCTGAAATTCGAGACGGATAATTCGGTTCTGATTTTCGAGTGCGTAATGCTGCCTCACCATCACCGTAAGATACAGTATAAGGAAAATGATTACGGAAAACAGCAGCCAGATCAGCGCATTCCCTTTATCAGTGAAATATTTCCAGACTCCCAGAATCTGAAGTCCCGCGAGAATCGGCAGAAAAATAAAATGATGTGGTACGTAATACCTTTTGTGATTGCTGTAGTTTTGAGTTTTCATAAAATTCTTCTATCAAAAATTTAACCAAAGCCGCCGGAAGCGTATCGATCAGGGAATTTCAGCGTTAAACACTCCGTATTATTCCTTTTCCAAAAGTTCCAAAGCTTTCAGCATATCAAAGCCTTTCCCGAACACCGGTTTAAAAATGTCACCTTTCTTTTCGATTCTTTGCAGTGCGTTTTCGATGTTGAAATCGGTAGGTTTTAGCCCGGTTTTAAGTTCGTCCCATTCGATTGGCATTGAAACTGGCGCTCCGTTTTTAGGTCTCAGGCTGTACACGCTTGCAAGCGTTTGGCCGCGTCGGTTTTGGAGATAATCGAGATAAATTTTTCCTTTGTCGCGTTTCTGAAGATTGCGTTCCAGAGTGGTGATGTCGGGAATTTGTTTCTGTACCAGCTGCATCATCACGTGTGCAAAATCCTTCACCTGCTCGAAAGAATACTTTGCTCCCGCAGGAATGTAAATATGGATTCCGGAACTTCCCGAAGTTTTGCAGTAACCTTTCACTTTTGCCTTATCCATAATTTTTTTTACAGTCTGCGCAGTGAGAATTACGTCTTCAAAAGTATTGTTGTCGGAAGGATCCAGATCCAGTACCAGGTAATCGGGTTTGTCGGTAGTATCTTTCCGGCTGGTCCAAACATTGAGTTCAATGCATCCCAAATTGTTCAGATAAGCCATCGTGGCTTTATCATTACAGAGAATATAGTTGATGTATTTGTCGGTTGATTCTGAAAAAACTTTTTGGGTTTCAATCCAGTCCGGGATTTCGTCGGAGGCATCTTTTTGGTAAAAACTCATGCCTTCAATACCATTCGGGAAACGGTTCATCGATTGCGGACGGTCTTTCAGATGTGGAAGAATGTATTTTGAAATGCTCTGGTAGTAAGCAATTACATCGCCTTTTGTCACTCCGTCCTTTGGAAAATAAATTTTATTCTGGTTGGTAAGTTTCACTTCCTGCTTCCCGAATTTCTGCAGTTGCTCATTATCTCTTTTCATTGTTGTTTTTTTTAAAGGTTTCGGTTCCGGGATATTGGTTTTTTCATCATTTTTAAAGTTCAGATCTTTTGGATTTAAATCTTCCCTTAACCGCAGAAAAACCGGATGACGGAAGATGTGATCACTGGTGATTTCCGTAAATTTAATTTCAGCAATGAGTTCAGATTTCAGCCAGGTGGCTTTATCGTTGGTTTTTGGAATTTTCCTGAAAGGAGATTCCGTTACAATCAGAGGTTTCATTTTATCGTAAAGTTCTACCAGCATTTTGTCGCTGAAACCCGTTCCGGTATGGCCGCAGAAAATAAGTTCATTCCCATTATACCGTCCCAAAACAAGCGACCCGAATTTCTTTCGGCTGCCTTTGGGCGCGGTAAATCCGCAAATGAGGACTTCTTCGGTTTGTTGACTTTTAATCTTCAGCCAGTCGCCGTTTCGGGTGCCGCGGCTGTAAGTGCTGTTGGTTTTTTTGGCAATCATTCCTTCGAGCCCAAGTTTTTCTATCTGCATGAAAAATGCTTCTCCTTTTTCAAGAATATGATCGTGATATTTGATATGTTCAGTTTCTACCAAAGCCTCTTTCAGAAGTTCTTTCCGCTGAAGAAGACTGAGGTTTTCCGTCGAGTGGCCATTCAGCCAGAGAAGATCGAAAACCTGGTAAATTATATTAAGATTGGGATTTTCGCCAATACGCTGCAGCCACTGAAAATTTGGTTTTCCTTCGTTGTCATAAGCAACAAGTTCTCCGTCCAGAATCATTTCGTGCTCCTGAAATTTCAGTGAATTGCTGATTTTTTTGAATTTTTCTGCGTAGGAAAGTCCGTTCCGTGAATAGAGTTGAATATCTTTTCTGAGATCTGCTATAGCCCTGTAGCCGTCCCACTTTATTTCAAAAGCCCAGTCCGGCGAGCTGAAAGGTTTTGCCGAAGTACCGGCAAGCATCGGGCTAATAAATTTGTTAAGTTTTCTTTCCCCTGAAAGAGCAGGAGCATGGTTTCTATAAGATTTAATCTCAGGAGCAGATGACTTGCTTACTTTACTGCTTTTTTTTTTCGACTGAAGATAGGCACTTACTTTTGAATCCGGATCAGTATTTTCTTCGGCATCATAATGATCAACAGAAAATTGGTCCCTGTGTTTAATCAGCAGCCAGGGATCGCCACTTTCGGCGTTTTTTATTTTTACCAGCGCAAACTCGCCTTTCAGTTTTTTTCCGGAGAGCACAAATTTCATCGATCCGGTGTAGAGTTCATGCTGCATGATGAGATCATCGGTCTTTCCTTTCACTTTTTGCAACGGCTCATACGTGCCTTCATCCCAGATTTCGACTTCGCCGGCGCCGTAATTTCCATCCGGAATAGAGCCCTCAAACGTTCTGTAAGCAAAAGGATGGTCTTCAACCATCATCGCAAGGCGCTTGTCTTCTGGATTGAGTGATGGACCTTTGGGAATGGCCCAGCTTTTCAGAACTCCATCCATTTCCAGACGGAAGTCATAATGCAGCCTGCTCGCCGCGTGCCGCTGAATCACAAATTTCAGTTTGCCTTTTCCAACCGCGGCTTTGCCTTTGGGTTCGGCAGTCTGCTTGAAATCTCTTTTTTTATTGTATTCCTCAAGTGGCATGATCGAGATGAATTAAGTTTAAACTTAACCGGTTTTTACTTTTCCGGCTTCCAGACTGGCTTTCAATTGAGCCATAAGATCGGTGGCTTTTGCGCTGACTTCTTCTTTGGTTTCTACCTTTTTCACTTTACCCTTTGCCTTTGCTTTAATGATTTTCATCAGATCATCATTGTAGGTATTTTTATATTTTTCAGGATCGAATTTTGTCGCACGCTGTTTTATGAGGGATTCTGCCATTTCCAGTTCTTCGGCTTTGGGATTTTTGGCACTTGGGATTTTCAAATCTTCAAAACTTCTCAGTTCCTCCGGATAACGCATTCTGTTGACCATCAGAATCTTGTCTTTATAAGGGCGCACCAGACAAAGAATTTCTTTTTCTCTCAGGATAAAAGTCCCGATTCCGGCCATTTTGGTTTTTAAAAGTGCCTTCAGCAATAATTTGTAAGCCTCTTCACCGTTTTTTTGTGGTTCCAGAAAATATGAAGTTTCAAAATAAGCACTGTCGATTTCGTTGATGTCGACAAACTGTTTGATGTTCAGGATTTTTGATTTCTCAGGATTTACTTCATCGAAATCTTCCTGAGTGAGAACTACGTAACGGTCTTCAAGTTTATAACCTTTTACAATATTTTCCCATTTCACTTCTTTGCCGGTATTGGCATTTACTCTTTTGAAATTGATGTTTGAAAGGTCGTCTTTATCCAGCATATCCAAATCCAGATTGCTTTCTTCGGTTGCTGAATATAATTTAATCGGGATATTTACAAGGCCAAAACCGATGGCGCCGTTCCATATTGCTCTCATAATTTGATTTTTGTGATGGTTTTAGTCAGATATCAAAAACTGTGCACCTTTCAAGATCAAAGTATTGCATGAAGCAGAAATCGTTTGCCCGGTTTTTGTATTGAATTTTAAAAGTTTTAATTCATGAAAATCGCAACTTATAATGTAAATGGCGTGAACGGACGGCTTCCCGTACTTTTGAAATGGTTGAAGGAAGAAAAACCCGATGTGGTTTGTCTGCAGGAACTGAAGGCACCACAGGACAAATTTCCTGAAGCAGAAATCCTTGAAGCCGGTTACAAATCAGTATGGTTAGGCCAAAAGAGTTGGAATGGAGTAGCGGTACTTTCGAAAAATACTGAACCTGTAGTGTCACGAAAAAAACTGCCGGGTGACGATAGCGACGAAGCGAGCCGGTATTTGGAGGTGAAAATCGATGATCTGATTATCTGCTGTATTTACCTCCCGAACGGAAATCCTGTTCCGGGACCTAAATTCGATTATAAAATGCAGTGGTTCGAGCGCCTGCAGGCTCATGCCGAAATGCTCATAACCTCTGGAAAAAAAGTTTTGCTGATTGGTGATTTTAACGTGATGCCTACAGAGAAAGATGTTTACAAACCTGAAAAGTTTGCGAAAGATGCGCTCTTCTTACCCGAAGTTCGTGATGCCTTCCGTGATCTGATTGGACAAGGCTGGACTGATGCGCTGCGTCATCTGCATCCAGACGAAACAATTTATACCTTTTGGGATTACTTCCGAAATGCTTATCAGAGAAATGCCGGTTTGCGAATCGACCACTTCCTGCTGTCGCCGGACGTTCTTCCCCAACTCAAGAAAGCGGGTGTGGACAAAGAGGTACGGGGTTGGGAAAAATCCAGTGACCATGCGCCAGTTTGGATAGAACTGGAATGAAAATAAAAAGCCGCCGCGGTGAAACCGCGGCGGCAATACTGTAAAATAAGACAGAAAGTTTAATCTAAACCGCCTTTTCTTGTCGGTTCCTTTACTTCTGGCCAGGCCATCCGTTCGCCTGTTCTTTGGTTTACCGGAAGTTTAATTTTTTCCGCAGAAGCTTTCTCAGGATCTTCGCTTGCCATATAAGTCATAATCGCGATTAATGCAACGTTGCTTTTTACATCATCAAAAACAATTTTATCATACGTGTCGCGGTTGGTGTGCCAGGTATAGTTTCCGTAGCTCCAGTTCAGTGAGCCCAACATGAATGCCGGAACTCCTGCTGCCACAAAAGACGCATGGTCGGATCCGCCACCGCCAGGTGTTCCTGGGAAAGTGGTTTTTATATCTTTAGTAAGTTCTCTGGGTACCGCAGCAAGCCATCTTCCCAAGTAATCATAAGAATTCAGGAATCCCTGTCCGCTGATGTTCGCAATACGGCCCGTTCCGTTATCCTGATTAAAAACTGCCTGTATTTTCGGCATCTGTTCTTTGTGCGCAGATACATAACCGCGTGATCCGTTAAGTCCCTGTTCTTCACTTCCCCAAAGTCCTACAATGATTGTTCTCTTCGGGTTAGGATAAAGTTTTTTCAGGATTCTGGCGACTTCCATCATGGTAATGGTTCCTGTTCCGTTGTCGGTTGCACCGGTTCCGCCATCCCAGGAATCCAGGTGTGCGGATAAAATGATGTATTCATCAGGTTTTTCAGAACCTTTGATTTCTGCAACGGTATTGAAGGTTGGTGCCATTCCTTTGTCTTTAGAATTGGCTGTAATTTTCAGTTTTGGAGTGGTGCCGTTTTTCAGCATTCTGTAGAGTTGTCCGTAATCTTCCAAAGAAACATCCATCACCGGGATTTTTTTTGTTCCCGCAGAAAATATTTTGTTTACACCGAATCCGCGAGACCAGTTGGAAGAAATAATTCCGGCTGCTCCGGCTGCTTCAAGCTTTGCATTTAAAGTTCTGCTGGTTTCTCCGGTTGCTTTTATTGAATTCTGCCACGCTTCAGAAGATGCTTTGGATTCATTCTGCATTTTTTCGAAAGATTCCGGCGTTGCGAATTCTTTCCAGTTATATTCTGGTCTTCCGGATGGCTGATATTGGGAAACCATAACAAATTTCCCTTTTACTGAAGAAAGGAATTTGGTAAAATCTTCTTTACTGCTAAAGGTTGGCAGCATTACAACATCTGCAGTTAATCCTTTAGACGGTGTCGCAGGGCTGAAGGCAAGCTGCATTCCTTCCAAAGATTTAACATAAGGAAATACCATTTCGATGGAAGAAGTTCCCCGTTCCCAGGATTTCCATTCGCCCCACTGTTCGTTGCGGGCATCGATTCCCCAACTTTTGAATTTGCTTACTGCCCAGTCGTGCGACTGCTGCATTTTGGTACTCCCTACAAGACGTGGACCTATCCCGTCGAGCAATTCGTAAGCCAGCTTTTCGAGCTGGGAATTGTTGTAGGTTTCATCCATAATAGATTTGGTCATCTGGTCCTGCGTCTGGGCATTTAACCCCACCGAAAACACGGTTGAAAGCATTAAAACTTTAGCGTAGTTCTTCATTATATATAAGTTTTGGTGATGAAGATAATAAAA
>JAHRWY010000241.1:0-3070 GCA_019104935.1 Kaistella sp. | reverse complement strand
AGAAATCATTCAAGAATTTAAAGAAAATTTTAGGTAAAGAATCAGAAATCCCAATATTTGTTCTACCTTCAACAAGTCCTCTTCATACGGTTTCATTCGATAAAAAACTGGCGGAATGGGAAATCTTAAAAACATTTTTATGAGAAAATTTTATTTCTTGGCCTTTATTTTTGCGTTTGTGTTGAGCTCTGCACAGACTTATTCATTTGATACCGTCACCAAATACGTACTTAATAACGCGAAGAAAAAAGGTATTAAAGAATCGGTTAATTATTTTAATTCCGATGATTTTAATTATTTCCTAAAGGTTACAAGGGTTCCGGACTATCTTAGTGCCACACTCTTTGATTCCAAAACTGATCTGGCACATCATTTTACGGTAAAAGAAAGTAAGTCACACGGAAACATTTTTTTCGCTTTTGAATATGATTATTCCTACAAACTCAACACGAAACATTTAATTAATCAAAAGCAGTATATTACTTTTGGTGAAATATCAGAATCCTATCCAAAGCAGGTTTTAATGCAGATTTTCAGTTCAAAAAAAGCAAAAAAACCTATTGCTAAACATATTCTTACCCTGCAACCGGCCAGTAAAAATATGTTTCCAATGTTTGCTTTAAGCAGAAGCGTTAATTATATGTTGCCGAGTGATGCAGATTTACCGGGAAATTATATGGTAGTAAGGGACGATATCACCGAAAAAAAAGTGAGTTGTGAATTTGTGCTTGAAGATCATAACGATGTAAAACTTAAAATAACGCTTCCTAAAACGCTGAACTACTAGATAAATCGTTAATCGCTTGACTTTGCCTTTTCAAAGCCGTATATTTGCAGTCCGAAAATTATTTGGTTTTCGGGCTAATTTTTAAACCGTAATTTAAAAAATGAAAACATCTGATTTCAACTTCCATCTGCCGGAAGAACTTTTGGCAGAACATCCAGCAGAACACCGAGACGACGCTAAACTCATGGTGCTCAACCGTAAAACGGAAACCATTGAACATAAATTATTCAAAGACGTAGTAGATTATTTCGACGAGCACGATCTTTTTATCTTTAATAATACCAAAGTTTTTCCTGCCAGACTCTACGGAAACAAAGAAAAAACCGGAGCTAAAATTGAAGTTTTCCTTTTGAGAGAACTCGATAAAGAAACCCGTGTTTGGGATGTTTTGGTTGATCCGGCAAGAAAAATACGAATCGGAAACAAGTTATTTTTCACTGAAGACGAATCTCTGGTTGCAGAAGTAATTGATAATACGACCTCAAGAGGAAGAACTTTAAGATTTCTGTACGATGGATCTTACGAAGAATTCCGTGCAAAACTGAAAGAACTGGGCGAAACTCCACTTCCTAAATACATCAAAAGAGCGGTAGAACCTGAAGATGCAGAGCGTTACCAAACCATTTATGCAAAACACGAAGGGGCTGTAGCTGCTCCAACCGCAGGATTGCACTTCTCCCGACATCTGATGAAAAAACTGGAAATTAAAGGAATCGATTTTGCGGAAGTTACGCTTCATGTAGGTTTGGGAACTTTCAATCCAATCGAAGTTGAAGATTTAAGCAAGCATAAAATGGAGTCGGAAGAAGCCATCATCGATCAGCTGAATGCAGACATCATCAACAAAGCTGTTGCAGAGCAGAGAAGAGTTTGCGCAGTGGGAACTACTACGATGCGCGCTTTGGAAACTTCGGTTTCATCAAATAAAAAAATTGGCCCTTACCATGGCTGGACAAATAAGTTTATTTTCCCGCCACATGATTTCGGAGTGGCTAATTCGATGATTACGAATTTCCATACTCCAAAATCTACACTCATGATGATGGTTGCGGCATTTGCCGGGAAAGATTTCCTGATGCATGCTTATGAAGAAGCCATTAAAAACGAATATAAATTTTATTCTTACGGAGACGCAATGCTGATCCTTTAAGATAACTTAATTTTAAATATTTCTCGCAGATTTTGCTGATTATGCAGAAATAAATCTGCTAAATTTGCTGAATCTGCGAGACTTTTTTATGAAAGATATACGGACATTAAATTTAGAGCAGCTCACCGATTACTTCAGAGAAATCGGCGAAAAACCTTTTCGTGCGAAACAGGTTTACGACTGGCTTTGGAGTAAAAATCTGCATTCTATTGATGAAATGACCAATCTTTCCAAAGATTTAAGGGAGAAAATTTCTCAGGAATACACCATCAATCCTATTTCTGTTGATCAGTTGCAGAAATCTACCGACGGAACCATTAAAAACGGTGTGAAACTGCACGACGGACTTCTGGTAGAATCAGTTTTAATTCCAACAGAAACCCGTACGACGGCCTGTGTATCCTCTCAGGTTGGCTGTTCCCTCAATTGTGAATTCTGCGCGACTGCTCGGCTGAAACGCATGCGGAATCTGGAAGTTGCGGAAATTGTGGACCAGGTTGCTTTAATCGACAGACAAAGTAAACTTTATTTCGACAGACCGCTTTCGAACATTGTGTTCATGGGAATGGGCGAACCGATGATGAACTACAAAAATGTGGTAGATGCAGTAAGAAAAATTACTCAGCCTGAAGGTTTGGGCATGTCGCCGCGGAGAATTACCGTTTCTACATCAGGAATTCCGAAGATGATTAAGATGCTTGCTGATGAAGATCTGCGGGTAAAACTTGCATTATCTTTACACTCGGCTATCGAGGCGAAAAGAAATGAAATTATGCCTTTTTCTGATAAGTTTCCGTTAACCGATATTATGGATTCTTTAAAATACTGGTACGAAAAAACAGGAAGTCCCGTCACTTTTGAATATTGTGTATGGAAAGGAATTAATGATCAGGACGAAGACATCAAAGCGCTCATCCGTTACTGTAAACAGGTTCCGAGTAAAGTGAATTTAATTCAGTACAACCCAATCGGCGACGGGAAATACGATAAATGCAACAAGGAAGCCGAGGAAAATTATGTACGCCAGCTCGAAAATGCCGGAATCACCGTTTTAATCCGCCGAAGTCGGGGAGGCGACATTGATGCAGCCTGCGGGCAGCTCGCCAATAAATCCAGTGAGTAATGTTCAGCCA
>JAHRWY010000232.1:0-4551 GCA_019104935.1 Kaistella sp. | reverse complement strand
CCTTTTTTTAACGTAAGGTTCACCAGGTCTTAATTTCTGATGCATTAACTCGCGAATATTTAAAGCGTTAGAAACCAATTCCATTAAAAAAACCGATGCAATCGCGATTGCTATTATGCACAAAATATAATAAAAAAGGCCGTGTTTTTTATGAATGACTGGTAAGAGATAATTAACATTCCAATAGTATATGGCAAGCAGCAGCCAAAATAAAATAAAGTGGTAAAAGTGATATTCCAGCGGCAATTCTACCGGATAAGCCATAGGAACCAAGAGTAGAAGCACAATTGCAAGTAGAATCCAAGGGAAAAGGTGTGGCAATAATTTTCGGAGCATTTTTAAGTTTCTGGAAATTGCAAGATAAATCAATTTCTAACCATAAAAGAAAAACTCGTCGTGAAAAAATTGGAGTTCGTCTAATAAATTTGAGTTGCTTTCGGCTAAAGTGCACTTTTGCATTATTAAAAAAAACATTCATGGATTTTACATTTTTCATTATGACCGCAGTTTTAGTGGTCACGCTAATCGCCCCAATTTTTAGTTATTACGCCATCAGGAAAGCGAAACAAAAAGACTTTGCAACACATAAAAAAATACAAACCTTGGTTTATGCATTTTGTATCGCTGCAGTTTTGGTTTTGGAATTGTTAATTCGTTTCTCGGGAGGCTCCGGAAGTATGTATGGAGGCAGTTCCCATGCCAACAATCCGGTTTTTAAAACCATTTTGACCGCACATATTATTGGTGCCGTTTTGACTTATGTAATATGGACTTATTTAATCATAAAATCCCGTCGGAAATTTCAGAAAACACTTCCCGGAAAATTTGCAGTGACCCATAAAAAAATCGGAATTGTAGTGTTTGTCGGCTTGGTTTACACCGGAGTCACCGCATTGGTCGTTTATTTAATGACGCTCGATTTCGTTTAATAGTTCTCAATATTTCAAAATATATAAAAAATGACAAGTTTTATTCTTAAAATTGCTTTTTTTTTGACGCTGTTTTTTGCCACCTTTTTTTCTGCACAAACCGGAAGCATCAACATTGATGTGTACGATGACTTCAGCAAAAAACCAGTTTCTGCAACCGTAACGGTGAATTCCACGGAACAGAATTTTCATGGCGACGGAAATGTGTCCTTGACCGATCTTGCTGTGGGCGTTTATCAGTTTCAAATTTCTGCGGATGGATATGCAGAAGGACTTTTAAAAGATATTAATGTGCTGCCAAATCAGAATCTAAGTTTCTCTGTTGGACTTACAAAACTGGCCACTGCGAATATTGATGAAGTAATTATCTCCAAAAAGGCCTACAAATTGACGGCTGAAAGTCCGCTTTCCCTACGAAATATTACGAGTGAAGAAGTCCAAAAAAATGCAGGTTCTAACCGTGACATTTCGAAAGCGATTCTGTCTTTTCCCGGAGTTGGGACAACGGCCACTTTTAGAAATGATCTTTTTATTCGTGGAGGTTCTTCGGCTGAAAATAAATTTTACATTGACGGAATTGAAGTTCCGGTAATCAATCATTTTCAAACGCAGGGAGCTAGTGGCGGCCCAAAAGGGATTTTGACCATTGATTTTATTAAAGATGTCGATTTTTACAGCGGTGCTTTTCCAGCCAATCGAAACGGCGCTTTATCTTCGCTTTTCGAATTTAATTTAAAACAGGCCAGAAAAGATAAAATCGGTTACAAAGGAGTTATCGGTTTTGATGATATCCAGTTGATGGCTGATGGCCCACTTTCCAAAGATCAATCCTGGACCGGACTTTTCAGTGCGCGGAAATCCAATCTTCAGTTTTTATTTAAAGCGATGGGACTTCCATTTTTACCGTCCTACAGCGATGCTACTTTTAAGATCTCTAAAAAATTCAAGTCCGGTGATGAACTTTATTTTCTTGGTTTAGGTGCCGTTGATGAATTTAAATTTAATGAAAATGCGAACGAATCTTTGTACAATCAAAGTTTAATTGAAAGGTTGCCCGTTTCGCCACAATGGAATTATACCATCGGAACAGGATACCGCCATTTGGTAGAAAACGGAAACTGGCTTTTTACGTGGAGCAGAAATATGCTCGATAATAAATCGACCAAATATTTTAAAAACATAGAAATCCCGGAGAATTTATTACTGGATTATCATTCTCAGGAGAGTGAAAATAAAATCCGTATAGACCGTAATTTCCGGATTTCGGATTATAAATTGAGTTCGGGTGCCAATATTAATTTTTCCAACTTTACCAATCGGTCTTTTGTAAAAACCGTCACTCAAAATGGACCGGTCACCGATCAAACCAATTCTGATCTTGATCTGTTTCAGTATGGACTTTATCTTCAGGGTGCAAAAAAATTATTCGACAATAAGATGGAAGTTTCTGCAGGATTCCGGTTAGACGCCAGCAATTATTCTGAGCTTACCAATAATCCTTTAGAACAGTTTTCTCCAAGAGCATCTTTAAAATATTTGTTTGCAGAGCGTTTTTCTTTCAACGCCAATGCCGGGATTTATTATATGTTGCCAACGTACACGGCGTTAGGTTTTCAGCAGAATGGAAATTTGGTGAACAAAAACACTTTGAAATATATCAAAAACACGCAAGTCGTTTCAGGATTTGAATTTAATGGCAAAAATAATCTGCGGATTACTTTGGAAGGGTATTATAAAAAATACCAGAATTATCCTTTCTCTTTGAGAAATCAAATTTCACTCGCTAATCTTGGTGGTGATTTCGGTGTGGTGGGAACCGAACCTTTAGACAGTCGCGGAACCGGCGAAACTTATGGTTTGGAAGTTTTAGCGCAAAAAAGAACCGTCAATGATTTTTATGGAATTGCTTCTTACACTTTCGGGTATTCTAAATTCAGTGATGCACAAGGTGAATTATTGCCATCCAGTTGGGACAGCCGACATATTTTATCCTTGACCGGTGGGAAATATTTTAAAAGAAACTGGAATATCGGTGCAAGATTCCGCCTGCAAAGTGGCTTTCCGCAAACGCCGTATGATATTGACCGAAGCGAACTCGTCAACAACTGGAATATTACCAACGGACCTGTTTCGGATTTTTCCCAACTCAATACGCTCCGGGGAAACCAGGTTCATCAGTTAGATGTCCGCGTGGAAAAGAAATGGATTTTCAACAAATGGCAATTGACTTTCTACGTTGATGTGGTGAATGTGTATGGCTCCGATAATCCAAGTGCTTTGCCGGTGATCGGTTTAGACCGCGATGCAGATGGAAACGGCGTCATCAGTAATCCTGGTGCACCGAAAGATCAGCAGATCTACAATCTTAATTATGAGGATATCAAACGATCTTCTCCACTTCCTTACTTCGGATTTATATTCGAGTTTTAGTTTCCATCATTTCAAAAAAAAATAAAATAAAAATTATAACAATGACTTCAAAATTTGAAATCAGTTCAATTATCAAAAGGAAAACACTTGGGCTCACCCTCGTATTAAGTGCCGCCAGTTTAGCGTTTGCGCAACAGAAAACGCAAATCTGGGGAGAAGTGACCGGACCGCAAAATGTAAAAATCCCTTACGCTTCGGTGAATTTCATCAATACTACGAATAAAACAGCTAGCGATGCGGTTTTGACAGGGGAGAACGGAAAATATACCGTAAGTCTGATGCCCGGAAGTTATACCGTTTCCATCGAAGCCATTGACTTTAAAAAATACACCGAAAAGTTGATTGTTACCGGCAGTCCTTCGGTAAAAAATTTCAGTATTGTAGCCGAAAATACGAGCCTTGGTAAAACCCAGAATATCGAAGGAGTAACGATTACGGCTCAAAATACAAAACCTTACCGTGTAGAACTGGATAAAAAAATATATGATCCTGCAACTGATTTGATCAGCAAAGGTGGAAATCTTCAGGATGTATTGAGCAATGTGCCTTCGATTTCCGTGGATACCGACGGAACCGTTTCCATGCGCGGAAATACGAATATTAAATTTCTGATCAACGGAAAACCATCTGCCATGTTGGGTATTGATGAAGGCGCCGATGCGCTGAAAAGTATTCCTGCAGACCAGATCGAGCGAATTGAAGTCATCACCAATCCATCCTCCAAATTTGAAGCCTCCGGAACGGCCGGAATTTTAAATATTATTCTAAAAAAATCTAAAAAACTTGGTTTTAATGGTTCTGTTACTGGAACAGTAGGTTATCTTCCGCAGACCAGTTTAAACACCAATTTAAGTTGGAAAAGAGGCGCCTGGTCTTACTTTATTAATGGCGGTGGTGGTTACAGCCGTAGTAAATTCGTTAATAATCAGGAATACCGTTCTCTTCTTTTACCGAAAAATATGAAAGACCGGTCTACCTTTTATTCCAAGCAGGACAACGACGGTAAGGGCGAAAGTAATTCCTACAACGTGACAACAGGTTTTGTGGTTGATCTAACGGAGAAATCGGCCTTGAATGCCTCGGTGATGTTCCGTAATTTCAAATTTGATTCTAATGATACCGGAAATTATTTGGAAACGTTTGTGTCGAAAACAGCTGCGGGATCTTCACTTTATGACCAGACAACTAATCG
>JAHRWY010000219.1:0-5985 GCA_019104935.1 Kaistella sp. | reverse complement strand
CAAAAGGGCGACGGTAGATTTTCCGCTGCCGGTTTTTCCCATAATGGCCAGTGATTTTCCGGCTTCGATTTTAAAACTTAAATTATCTAAGGCTTTAATTCCGGTGTTTGGATAAACGTAAGAAACATTTCTGAATTCAATATCGCCCTTAATCGGATAATTGTCGTGATTAGTGTTAATGATTTCACTTTTCATATCGAGAAATTCGTTGATCCTCGCCATCGATGCATCTGCCCGCTGATTTACAGAAGTTACCCAGCCTACCATAGAAAAAGGCCAGATAAGAATGTTGATATACATAAAAAAATCTGCGATTTTACCTACAGAAAGCTCGTTGTTCATGTACTTTTGTCCGCCAATCAAAAGAATGACTACATTCAGCAAACCGATGACGAAAAGAATAATCGTAAAGAAATAAGCTTCCGTTTTTGCCAGATCCAGAGCTTTGTCCTGATAATCTTTAACTTTTATGCCGTAATTTTTTTCAATATACTTTTCCCGCGCAAAGAATTTCACCACGCGTATTCCGGAAAAACTATCCTGAACAAAAGTTGAAATTGCAGACTGGCTTTTCTGCATTATTTTCGATTTTTTGTTGATGATGGAACTTACTTTATAAATTACATAGGAAAGAATCGGTAGCGGAATCAGCGACCACACCGTCATGGAAACATCTGTTTTCAGCATGTAGATGCTGGTAATGATGAGCAGGATCAGGAGGTTCACGATATACATCACTCCCGGTCCGAGATACATTCTTACCGCCACAACGTCTTCACTCAGCCTGTTCATCAGGTCGCCCGTTGTGGTTTTTTTGAAATCCGTTAAAGAAAGTTCCTGGTAATGGTTGTAAATTTTATTTTTAAGTTCATATTCAATTTTTCTTGAAGCTACAATAATGGTTTGCCTCATCATAAAAGTGAAGAATCCTGTAAGTATGGATGATACCACGATAATTCCAACATAAATCAAAACCTGGCGGTTAAATCCAAGGTTGGTAGTCTGCGCAATCTGGTCTACAGATTTCCCGACAAACTGTACTTTATAAATGCTGAAGAAATTACTGGCGATAATAAACAGGAATCCCCAAAACAGCAGGATGCGGTGTTTCCAGAAATATGGATTCAGGGTTTTCAGTGCGTTCATAGATTGGGTTTTGGCAATGAGAGTTCTGCCGGAAAATTTTCCTGATGCAAAAGTAAGAAATTGAAAACGGATTGAAGGTTTTTTATTGAGACCGAAAACACAAACAGAAACAGGAGTTTGCAAAAAAATGTTATCTTTGCACGCATAAAAAGCTCTTTGAAATGTTAGGAAGAAGACAAATTCGTGAAAAAGTCGTAGAAGCGGTATATTCTTATTACCAAAACCCTGTGAAGGCAGATGTTTTAGAGAAAAACATGTTTTCGCAGATCGAAAAAATCTATCATCTTTATATTTATCAGCTCAATTTTTTGGTAGCCTTGAAAGCACTCGCCGAAAAGCAGATTGAGATTGGTAAAAACAAGTATATAAAGACTGAAGATAACCTTAATCCCAATCAGAAATTCATCAACAATAGGGTGCTCAATATGTTGGAAGAAAACACCGAAAGGCTTTCTTTCACTTCGAAACATCAGGAACTGAAATGGGAACTTCACGATGAACTTTTGGTAAAAACCTTCCAGCGAATGACTGCCGGAAAACGTTACCAGGATTTTATGAAAGAAGAAGGATATTCTTTTGAAGAAGACCAGAAATTCATCGGCAAGTTATTTTTAAGATATATTGCAGAGAATGAAGATTTTCACGACCATGTAGAAGGATTGGAACTGAGTTGGGCTGATGATTTTCATATTTCAAATTCAATGATTCAGAAAACCATCGGGTTTTTTAAGGAAAATGAGCCGAGCCACACCTTAATCAAAATGATTAAAGATGAAGATGACCGCGAATTTGCCCGCAAACTTTTAAAGCAAACCCTTAATCACTGGGAAGAAACAGAGAAAAAACTGGAAGGCAGACTAGAAAACTGGGACATCGAAAGAATCTCCCTTATCGATAAAATTATTCTGGTAACTGCAATCTGCGAACTCGATTATTTCCCGTTAACTCCGGGTCGGGTGATTATTAATGAATATATCGAGATTTCAAAAGTTTTTTCCACGGACCGTTCCAACATTTTCATTAATGGAATTTTAGATAAATACACCAAAGATTTTAATAGAAATTAATAAAATATTTATGAAGAATTTAGTAAAATTATTACCCCTGGTAGCGGCAATGACCTTAGTAAGCTGCAAAAAAGACCAAACCGCCGATCAACTTATAGTTGAAGAAAATGTAGAAGCAACGGCTGCACCTGAGGCATCAGCACCAGCGCCTGAAGCAGTGGCTGTAGCAGCAGCGGCAGGACCTGCAACTACGGTGGCCTTATCAGAATCTAATTTTGCTTTCGGTAAAATTAAAAAAGGTGATAAAGTAGAGCATGTGTATGAAGTAACCAACACCGGAACAAATCCACTGGTAATTTCTGAAGTTAAACCGGCTTGCGGCTGTACCGTTCCTGATTATACAAAAGAACCGATTCTTCCGGGACAAAAAGGTAAAATTACTTTGAAATTTGACTCTGCAAGTTTCGACGGACTGGTAAGCAAGCAGGCAGAAGTATATGCCAATGTAGAAAAAGCGCCTATCGTACTGAGTTTTTCGGCAGATATTCAGCCCTAATTATTTAATTTAAATTTATATGATAGCAATATTTTTACAGGCGGCTTCACCTGAAGGTTCGATGATGCCTACAATGATTATGATGGGCTTAATGTTCGTTGGATTTTATTTTCTGATGATTCGTCCACAAATGAAAAAGGCAAAGCAGGAAAAGAGTTTCCAGGAAACCCTGAAAGTTGGGAGCAGAGTAGTAACCACTTCAGGAATGCACGGCAGAATTGCACAGATTCAGGATGATGGCGTAGTAATTGAAACGCTTTCAGGAAAATTAAAATTCGAGAAAGCTGCAATTTCGAGAGAATTTACCCAGCAGCGTTTCCCGGATTCAGCGCCCGATGACAAGAAATAATTTTCTTAATTAATATCAAAAGAGCAACCGAAAACGGTTGCTCTTTTTTTCCCAAATAGAAGGCCGGAAGAAGGATATAAGAATTTGTGTTTTTTAGTTGGAAATTCTTCCTCCGGTTAATTTCCTTCAACAACTCTGTAAATTGTATTCAAAAATAACAAGTTTAAATATGCAAACCTTACGGAAAACCGTAAAACCACTATTTTTCCTGTTAAATGTTGTTTAAATGATGCCCAAATCTTTGCATTGGGCAATAAGATGTTCAGAACTGTTCGCCATAAAAGTATCTTTTAGTGAGCTGATGGTTTTTTCAACAAAACTTAAGCTGGTAGATTTTAATCCTTTTTCCTGCAGATGCTGCGGAATGTTTTTCTGGAGTATTCTCTGCGCCAGAAGTTGAAGAATGGTAATTTCAGTAGGGTTAAGTTCGAGTGTATTTCTGCTGATGTTGTATTTATTTTCCTGAGAAAGATATTTTTTATTTTCAGCCAAGCTCAAAATTGCTTTTTTAAGTTCGCGTGCATCACCTCTTCCTTTTCCCACATATCCGTCGATATGAAACTCTTTGAAAAGTCTGTCGATTTTTCCTGCTTTCTTTTCAATAGAGAAAATCAGGGTTTTTATTTCGGGAAGCAATTTTCTGACTTCCGAAACCAGCTGTGCACCATCTTTTATCGTCTGTTGCCTGTGATCTTCATCAAAAGAAAGATCGGTAATAAGCAGGTCGAAAGGTTTTTCATCTAACACACTTCGCTTTACCCTATCCATTGCATCGTCGCAGTAATAAACAAAATGAGTGTCCGTAATTTCTAAATCAATGAGTGTTTTCAATACGGAAATGCCCGAACTTTCATGATCTTCCGCAATAAGTACTTTCTTAAACATATCGTTACTATTTATTAAAAGGAAGTTGAATATTGATTTTAGTTCCTTTTTCTTTTTCAGTGTCAAAAGTAACAATACCATTGAAAGAAGAAATGCGGTTTACCGTATTCTGAAGACCATTTTTTAAATTAAAATTATCTTTTGGCAGTCCAACACCATCATCAAAGTAAAGAATGCGGATAAAATCTTTGTCTTTGTCAAACCTGAGCGATACCTTGTGTGCCGAACTGTGTTTTTTCATATTGACAAGAAGTTCCTGCAGCACAATAATTAATTCTTCTTTTAAAGCTTGCGAAAGGTTTTGCCAAACGGTTTCGTTGTTGCCAATAATAATGATTTGCGTGCTTGAAGAGGAAAAAGATTGCAGAAGATGTGCAATTTTATCGGAATAATTTTCTTCATGAGCCTTCACTGCGTCATCATAAGAAATGTCGCGGGATTTTTCGTAAATGATTTCAAGCTTGTCGAGCAAGGTTTCTTTATCGAGGTCATCGCGGTTTTCAACTTCAGTCATTACCTGATAAACTCCGTTTGCCACGACATCGTGCACTTTCTTGGAATATTTAAGTTCTGTATTTTTTATTTTCAGCTGATTTTCCTGTTCAACTCTTTTTTTACGCCGTATGTACCAAAATATGCCACTGATTATTGTAAAAACGGCAATGCCCAAAGCAATATATTGCTGAAGAATGTGATAATTTTTTTCAGCGTTTTCGGCCTGAGCGTTAAGGTACGCAGCCCTGTTTTTTTCAGAATCATAACGGATCATGGCAAACTGGTTTTTCACCTTATTTCTCGCGATTTGCAGGCTGTCATCAACTTTTTGGTAGATTTTAAAATATTGTTTTGCGTTCTCTCCGCTTTCTAAACTTATCAGTTTTTGGAGCGCCTCAAGTTGATCAGGCGGACTTTTTGCCTTTAATGCGAACTGATACATTTGCCTGGCATGATAAAGTGCCAGAGTGGGATTTTTTTTACTGAAGTAATCGGAAAGGTGGGCATGACTCGCATTCTGCCCCAACAGAAGGTCTTCTTTTTCCCGGATTTTTAAGGCAGCAAGCATTTCCGGTTCTGCGTTATAGCTGCTGTCTTTCTTCCATTTTATAAATGCGGCATTGTCGATAATCATTGCATTTTTTGCATTTTCTTTCAGTAAGTTCTGAAAGATGGCAAGTGCAGAATCATATTGCTTTTGTTTAGCATAGGTAATCGCGAGATTGTTTTGAATGATTTCGAGTTCCGGATTGATATCGGTTTTTGATGCCGCTTTTTTCAGATATAAAACAGCGACTTCATAGTTTTTAAGATTTTGCTCATTGGTTCCCAAGAGGTTGTAATTTGTTGAAAGATAATCGGTGTCATTGGCTCTCTCGAAGATTTTTACTGCATCCACCGCGTTCTCCTGACTTCCCATAAAATCGCCGTAATCGGCCTGTATAATTGCCATAGTCATCATGCATTTGGCCATGCCGATGCTGTCTTTGTTTTTAGCAAACTCAAGTTTGGCCTTATTCAGAAAAGCGAAAGCGCTGTCTTTGTTATTCTGATCCATATGAAACCATGCCTTTTCGTAATAAGCATTAGTATTGCTGACCGCAGGAAGCGATTTATGCTCTTCACAGGAAAGCAGGATAATGAGCAGAAGGATAAATTGAAACTTCAAGGATTTTTTCTTAAATATAAAAAAAATTTTAGGCAAAAATCAAGATCAGCAGACTCGCCACGAAAATCCTGAAAATCGTCACCAGCGGATAAACCTGCGCATAACTTTGGATCGGCACATCAGAATCCAGATAATTGGTACTGAATGACAATGCGGCGGGATCGGTATAGCTTCCGCTCATAATTCCGGCAAGCTGAAGGAAATTGATTTTCATAAAGAATCTTCCCACAATTACCATTGTGATTAAAGGAATAAAGGTAATTGCTGAACCGAACAACAGCCAACTCCAGCCATTATATTTCACAAAATTATCGTAGAAACCGTCGCCGGCATGGATTCCCACCGCTGCAAAAAACAGACAGATTCCCAGATCCTTCAT
>JAHRWY010000184.1:0-5416 GCA_019104935.1 Kaistella sp. | reverse complement strand
TTTTCGTGACACCATTTTACCATAAGATTTCCGGGATCGGCGATACACGGGAGTCCGGCTTCAGAAAGCAAACCGAAATCCTGTCCGTTTTTCATTAATTTCTGAGCTTCCTTTAAATCTGCAGATTCAGAATATTTATCGAGAAGAAAGAGCTTCAGATCAGCCTGCTTTTTTTCAGGTGCAAAAAACTTAATGACTTTTCTGGCGGTTTTTTCGTTTTCTACGAAGAAATAATCGGTCTTCAGGATATATTCTTTAATTGCAGGCGCGAAATATGCAATGGGTGAATTTTCGGAAAGGTAAGCGGGAATTAGGAAAAGCATTTAGAATTAATTTTGATTGTTAAGGAGCTTTGATTTAATCTTTTCGGAGGCTTTATCCAGCAACTGATAAACTTTTTCAAAACCATCCAAACCGCTCCAGTAGGGATCGAAAACTTCATAATTATTCTCCGGTATTTCCGCCGCTTCCAGAAACAGCGAAATTTTTTGGCGCTGTTCTTCGTTTTTTGCCATCGAAATTACATCTTCATAAACGCTTAAATCCATGCAGTAAATTTTATCGAAATCTTCTAAGTCTGTTTTGGTAATAGGTCGCGACCGCTGTTTTCCAATCGTAATTCCGTGATTTTCGGCAGTTTCAATCGCGCGTTTGTCGGGATGTTCGCCTTCATGTAGCGAAATGGTTCCGGCGGAATCTACTTTAAAATTTGCAGGAAGTTTAGATTTTAAAATACCTTCAGCAAGCGGACTTCTGCAGATATTGCCGAGACATACAACAAGAATTTTCATGTGGTGCTATTTTATTTGAAGCCTTCAAAATTAAAATAAAAAAAGAAGGAATTCACAAAACCCCTTCTCTTCTTATTATTAATATATGGCAAATCTACTGTTTAATTTTTTCGGTAAGTTCTTTTACGTATTTTTTCAGTTCTTTATCGATTTTAGATACGTCTTTTATCGTATCACACGCGTACATTACAGTTGAGTGGTCTTTTCCCCCCATTTCCTCGCCAATTTTGGTAAAAGTAGCGTTGGTAAATTCTTTTGCAAAATACATCGCAAGCTGTCTCGGCAAAGCGATTTCTCTTTTTCTGGTTTTCGATAAAAGCTGCTCTCGCTGGATGCCGAAATATTCGCAAACCACTTCCTGGATATAAGGAATATTGATAACCTTTTTCTGGTTGGCTGCAATTTTATTGATGGTTTCCTTTAAAAGTTCAAGACTCAGTTCAGACTTATAAATCGTAGAATATGCGATTACTGAATTGATCACACCGATCAATTCCCGAACGTTGGTTTTTACTTCAGACGCAAGGAAATCGAGCATATCTTCCGTTAAAACAATTCCGTCGCGGCTTAGCTTATCAACGATGATTTTTCTTCTGGTATCGAAATCCGGAGATTTAATTTCTGCAGAAAGTCCCCACTTGAATCGGGAAACAATACGATCCTGAATATCGAGAATATCAACCGGCGCTTTATCTGAAGTTAAGATAATCTGTTTGCCGTTCTGGTGCAGATAATCGAAAATATGGAAGAAGCTGTCCTGTGTAGATTTTTTTCCGGAAAGGAACTGAATATCATCAATAATCAAGACATCTACCATTTGGTAAAAATTCGCGAATTCTGTCTGTTTATGAGCTTTAGCAGCAGATACAAACTGCTGGATAAATTTTTCTGAAGATAAATAAAGAACCACTTTGTCCGGATAGGCATTTTTTACTTCCAGACCTACAGCGTGTCCCAAATGCGTTTTTCCCACACCGTAACCACCATACAAAAACAAAGGATTGAAAGCAGTTGCGCCCGGTCTTTTTGCAATGGATTTCGCAACAGTTGAAGCAAATTTATTGCTTTCACCTTCCACATAATTATCAAAAGAAAAGTCGGCTTTCAGGTTAGAGTCGATATTCACCTTCTTCATTCCGGGAACTACAAAAGGGTTGATGAGATTTGCAGAAAATGAAGGCGGAAGCGTTTCCTGTACTTTTGGCGTTGCAATACTCTTACCCTTTACATTCATGGTAATGGGTTTTTCCTGACCGCTCGGCTTGTTTTCCATGACGGAATACCAAAGCTTAACTCCTTTTCCCAGATTTTTTTTCAGCGCAGCAGAAAGCAGGGATAAGTAATTATCCTCAATATATTCTTTGTAAAAATCACTCGGTACTAACAGGGTAAGGTTATTGTTCACCAAAGATACCGGCTGCACATTGTCGAAAAGTAAATCAAACGAGTTTTCGAGTTTTTTAAGGTCAGTATTGTCTTCTGCTGCGTTGAGGTTATCCCTCATGAACTGGAGACACTTTTCCCAAATAAGAGTTAGATTTTCATTCATTTTCTTTCTGCAATTACCTGCAAGTGTTTAATTTTAGTGGGAAGACAAATATCGAATTTTAAATTTTGATAAAAAAATTTTTGTGCTATTGGTTATTTAAAAATATATTTGTATGATTGATTTAAGTCTTAAAATGATACACACAACCCACTCATTAAGAGTACGTTACGGAGAAACAGATCCCATGAAATACGTTTATTACGGCAACTATGCGGAGTATCTGGAAGTGGCCAGAGTTGAACTTTTCCGGGAGCTCGGAATTCCTTATGACGAGATTGAAAATCAGGGCATTTGGTTACCTGTTTCGGAGTTTAGCATTAAGTATCTGAAGCCAGGTCTTTATGATGAAATTCTCGAAATCCATACCTACATTAAAAAACTTCCGGGCGTACGGATCGAATTTGAATACGAAATTTATAACAGTTCTAAAGAAAAGATTACGGAAGCAAAAACCATCCTCTTTTTTCTCGACGCCAAAAAGAACAAAGTGGTAAAATGTCCGGATTTTTTAATGGATCTTCTTGTAAAAAGCTGGGCAGAACCCGCTTAAAGTTCTGTACCGGGAGCAATTTCGTAAGGTTCCTTATCTTTCTCGAAAATACGGGTTAATTCTTTACCTTCCACAGTAATTTTCTGCCCAATTTTCCGGATCCAGTTACCTTCCCGCAAGCCTACAACTTTAGTATTGTTCTGGGTGAGAAATTCTTTAATTCTCGTTTCGCGCGTTTCGCCGTTGTGTTTCAAATCCGGATTCGGATCCAGATAATGCGGATTGATGTTGAACGGAACAAGTCCCATACATTCAAAACTTGGCGGATAAACAATCGGCATGTCGTTTGTGGTTTTCATATTAAGTCCGCCAATGTTCGAACCGGCACTGCAGCCAAGGTAAGGCGTTCCGTTCTCAACATTTTCTTTTAAAACTTCCATGAGATTTTCTTCATGAAGCGTTTTCACTAAAAGGAAAGTATTACCTCCGCCGGTGAAAATCCCTTTTGCACTGTTGAGCGCTTCCGCTTTATTTTCAAACTCATGCAACCCTTTTACTTTGATGCTCAGTGAAGCAAAAAAAGACCGCACTTTTTCTGTGTAATCGTCGTGAGAAATTCCTCCCGGCCGGGCAAACGGAATAAAGACAATTTCGTCGATTGTGGTAAAAAGTTTTTCGATTTCCGGAGTAAGATATTCAAGATAATTTCCTCCGAAAAGTGTGGATGTTGAGGCAAGAATGATATTCATGCAGCAAACTTATTAAATATTTGTATGAGGTAAAAACGGTTCTAAAAATATTGGATTCCGCAGCAATTCGAACAAAATATGCATTTCATAAAAATATACATGATTTTTATCAATTAACTGTTAATTTTTTATTTTTTAACTTTTATCAAATAATTTGAATGTATATTTGCAAAGAATTTAACAACATAAAAACATCAAGATGAATTATACAGTAGTTGGCCTATTTGAAAGTCAGGAAAATGCAGATCAGGTTTCGGCAGGTTTGGAAAAATCCGGAATTAGAAATGAGGACTATATTATCTACAAAACCAACAAAAACAGCAGTGCTGAGCAAAAACAAAAATTCTGGAAGAGACTTTTAGGTCTTCAGGCGCCGAAGAAGGTAAAGGAAAATGATAAACTCATCACCAGCGTTGTGGTAAACAGCGACGAAGAACTCACTAACGTTAAAAAATCATTCGAGCAAAACGACGTGGTTAAGATTTATGAATTTCAGGACATGACCATTGAAGAAGCCAAGGATCTGGATCATATCAAAAGAATAGTAGCACTTCGCGCTAAATCTCATATTTATGCGATGCCTGAAATTTCACTTTCTTCAAGTAGTATTCCCCAGGGAATTAATGCTGAAGTGAAGGCATAACTAAGAAATTTTATTCTTTCATTTATAATAAGTCCGTGCTTTCGAGTGCGGATTTTTTTATGGCTGGTTTTTCTTAGGTTTAATACTTAACTTTGAAACTGGTCTTAAAAAATTTCTATGAAATCTTCTTTCCAATTATTGGTCTCTCTTTTATTTCTGATGAATTTCAGTTTTGCCCAGCAAAAAACATATTGCAATCCCATCAATATCGACTACGGCTACACGCCGTTCGAAGTTTTTTCGAAACAGGGAAAACACCGTGCTACTGCCGATCCCGTAATTGTAAATTTTCAAAAAAAACTTTTCCTCTTCTCCACCAATCAAGAAGGATACTGGCACAGCGACGATATGCTGAACTGGAAATTCGTATCCCGGAAATTCCTTCGCGACAACAAATATATTCACGACCTCAATGCACCTGCTGCATGGGTGATGAAGGATACGCTTTATGTTTACGGTTCCACGTGGGAATCAGATTTCCCGATCTGGAAATCTACAAATCCTACGAAAGATGAATGGGAAATTGCGGTTGACACTCTAAAAGTTGGAGCTTGGGATCCTGCATTTCACTACGATGAAGACAAAAACAAACTTTATCTCTATTGGGGATCCAGCAACGAATGGCCGCTTTTGGGAACCGAAGTAAAAGTAAAAAACCTACAGTCGGAAGGCTATGTAAAACCAATCCTGCGCTTAAAACCTGAAGATCACGGTTGGGAAAGATTCGGAGAGTATAACGACAATGTCTTTCTCCAGCCTTTTGTTGAAGGCGCATGGGTTACGAAATATAAAGACAAATACTATATGCAGTATGGCGCACCTGCAACAGAATTCAGCGGATATGCAGACGGAGTTTACGTTTCTAAAAATCCTTTGGAAGGTTACGAATACCAGCAGCACAATCCGTTCTCTTATAAACCGGGCGGCTTTGCAAGAGGCGCAGGCCATGGCGCAACTTTTCAGGATAATTATGGAAATTACTGGCATGTGTCCACCATTTTTATTTCTACCAAAAACAACTTTGAAAGACGCCTCGGCATCTGGCCCGCCGGCTTTGATAAAGACGATGTAATGTACAGCAACACCGCTTATGGAGACTACCCTACTTATATTCCGGAATTTGCGAATGGAAAGGATTTCACCAAAGGTTTATTCACCGGATGGATGCTGCTGAATTACCAGAAACCAGTCTCT
>JAHRWY010000168.1:0-17238 GCA_019104935.1 Kaistella sp. | reverse complement strand
AGATTATGGGCTGAACAGCGGAGTAATTGCTAAAAACGTTGTGGCAGGCAGCGAAATGTCGAAAATTGGCGTAGTTGATAATTATATCGTTATTGAAGTAAATGGAAAGCCTGTAAACTCCCAGAAAGATGTGGAAAAAATCCTTCAGGGTTACAGCGGAAACGTTCAGGTAAAATATGTGGACGAATACGGAAGAATAACAACAAGAGGCTTTAAAATGCCTTAACCCATTATAAAAACCGAAAACGCAGCTTTTATTGAGCTGCGTTTTTTTTATGCTGAATTTTCTTTAATCTTTTCTTTTTCCGTTCGTAAATCACTTCTGTAATTTTTCCTCCAATCCATGAAAAGGGGAAGAATGTCAGGAATATTAAAATCTTATAAAAAGTAGGATGATACGGGAAAATAATAATATCGAGCATCGCGATAAAAAGTAAAATAAAACCAATTAAAATCGCGTAGGCAACTTTGGCATATTTCACGATGATTGCAGTAACAACACCACCCACAGTAGCTGCAATGCCCGAAGAAATAAGCAACGCGACAAAGAAATAAGGTTTGTTTTCCATCGCCTTCAGAAGCTGTTCCCAATTCCCAAAAGGTGCATATTCATCATAGGTAATCCATGATGAATTCAGTCTCACTCCCAAAGAGATGATGAGTGCTGCAACAGCGAGACCTACTAAAACCGCAATCGTATTCCTAATGAAATTCATTTAAAACTGATGTGCAATCATTGAAATTTCAATATCTACATTTTTGGGCAGACAGGAAACCTGTACGGTTTCTCTTGCCGGAAAACTCTCAGGATCCAGATATGACGCGTAAATATCATTCATTACTGCGAAATCATCCATATTTTTTAGAAAAATCGTTGCTTTCACCACGTTTTTAAAAGTCATTCCTGCTTCCTTCAAAATTGCTTCAAGATTTTTCATGACTTGATGGGTCTCTTTTTCGATGCCTTCTTCAAGTTTTCCGGTTTGGGGATTCAGTGGAATCTGGCCGGAGATGTATAAAATTCCATTGGCAAAATTAGCCTGTGAATAAGGACCAATTGCTGCAGGCGCATCGGAAGTGGAAATTATTTTTTTCATAATGATAATATTGGCAAATATAAAACTAATGTTTAATTCTTTAAAATTTAAAACGGTGCATTTGGCTGTGTAAAACTGCGGTCTTTATATTTCAGGGCGTCGCGCAGAATATTCGCTTTGATTCCGATAAAGAAATCGTAGACTTTGTACTGGCCATAAGGTATCCAGTTAAAATTAATCGTAAAACTACGCTGATCCCGTGAGAAACCAAGCTGTGTATTGGCAATTTCTTTTGTAATAACGTCGTAATACAGGTTTCCGGTAATGTTCCAGAACGGTGTAAGTTTTATACTTCCATCCAATCCGATAGATGCCATTTTGTTCCCAAAGCGCGTCAGGCTTCTTGTGTAGCTGTACTGAGCATTGATGTTTAAAGTCCAGGGTTGGGTGAAACGTGCATAGTTATCATCATCAAAGTAATAATCTTCGTTGCGGATTTCTCCTTTTTTACTGTACTTTTTAGACAGGTCTTCTTTGTCTTTTTTCTCGAAAATTTCGCTGCTCAAAGGATATGAAAGTTGCGCGTTGAAACCCTGAACACTGAAATGCCCAAAATTTTCGGTCCGGATTCCGTTGTCTTCACCTGGCGCGAAAATAATTTGGTAAGGCTCCAGATTCAATCCTGTATTCAGGTTAAGCTTTTCAAATATTGTGGTCTGCCCGCTGAAACTGAAGATTGACCATTTGTGGGTTGGCGCCGCGAAGTTATAATTCGTGTTGAAATTTAAACTTTCGAAGATTTTTATTTTTTTGATGCCTGTAGAATCTTTTTTAGACCGTACTTTCATCTCTAAATTATTATTCACTGAAAAACTCAGCGCCTGAACCAGCCCTGAATTTGGAGAACCGATGATTCCGCGGTCGAAAATGGAATAGGGAGTCATTTCGCCCCGATCATTGGCGTAGGTTTTATAGTACCCGAAACTGGCTGCCGAAAAATCCGGAGAGTAACTGAAGCCGATTTGTGGGGTCATCATGTGACGGATTGCCTGGATTGAAGATTCTTTTTTAAAGTTCAGCATCCCGTACAGTACAGTCTGTAAACTTGCTCCGGTAGAAAAGGAAGAATATCCGGCGATTTTTTTATTCAGAATGTCGTCGACACGGTTCGTAATCGGATTGTAGGTCCTCGTCAATGTTTTGGTCGTCAAAGCATTGTCAATATTGGCTGAAAGTGAGAATGTAAAATACTTGGCAATTGTTGTATTAGTGCCCAGTGCAATATTGTTTTTCAGTCCGGTCTGCATTTTATCCCACATGGCAGGCGTAAAAAGTTCGCCTTCATTGGTCTGTACGTAATTGTTGAAGTTCAACCCGGTATTTACAGTGATGTTTTCTAAAAGACCCTGTCTTACTCCGGTTTTAGGTTTAAATAAATAAAACTGATTAATCGCTACATTCAAAACCGGTAGTTTTAAATCTGCCAAACCTGTAGAGAAGTTCTGGGAATAAGATGACGTTCCTGTGATGGTGACCGGAAGGGTGAGAAACCTTTTCACTACACTTACACTGGAGTTTTGCTGAGCATTCAGGTTATTTTGGTTGAACGCGTAGTTATTGTTTACCGTATTATTATAAAATTTATTACTCACCACATCAACAGAAGCCGAAAAAGTAAGGAAAGGATTTGCTTTTGTATCCTGCTGGTGCCGCCACGCAATTCTATAGGTACGCGTTTTCGAGTAATCCGAAAGTCCTTTGATCCCGCGAACGGTATTTCCTACATCGGCCGAAAAATTACCGGTATAGCGGTAATTTTTTTTATAATTCATTTCAGGGCGTAGATTCCAGCTGCCTTTTGTATAAATGTCGGCTAGAATTTTCAAATCAAAATGTTCTCCGATGGGTTGATAATATCCAAGAGAGTTCAGGAAAAATCCGACATCTTCTCTCTCACCAAAACTCGGAATCAGGATTCCTGCGCTCCGTTTATCTGAAAAAGGAAGTATCGCAAAAGGCATGATCAGCGGAGTAGGCACCTGCTCGATATACATCTGTATTGGTCCCGTGATTACCTGTGATTTGTTTTTTCCTTTAATTAATTTGATGTTTGGCGCAAGCAGATAATAATCGGCAATCGTGTCTTTTTTCTTAATGAAATATTCGTCAGTAGTATATTTGCCGCGACGCATAAAGAATACAGAATCGTTGTATTTTTTAGTTTTTTCCGCGATAATTACCCCTTCACTTTCTTCAGTTCTTGCGTTGAAAGCTATGGCCTGACGGGTTTTGATGTTGTAAGAAAACTCGTCGTATTCATATTTTTTACCTCCCTGTACCGCAACCGCCGGATTTTTTATTCTTCCTAAAGAATCGAGCTCGCCTCTTGCGAAAATCATCGATTTATTCCAGTCGATCGAAATATAATCGGCGTCAATCTGCATATCCTGATATTTTACCTGAGCTTTTTTGTTCAGGTAAGTCATTTTTTTTGGTATATCATTACGGATATTGTCGGCCTTGGTTTCCACCACTGACTCAAGCTGTTCCTGTGCAACAATGATGGTGTCAACTTTAGGAATAGTATCATTAACTATCTTATTTTCAGGCAGAATTTGAGCATCTGTATGTGCTAAAAAACTGTTAAAAATTAGGATAATTAGAATTTGTAATATATTTTTGAAGCCAGTTTTGACCAAAGCGATATTTTCTGTAATTTGTGGTCAAAATTAGCATAATTTTTAAAATGTAATGATGATTAACTATAGTTTTTCTTTTAAAAAATATTTTCACCTCTTTTTTCTTCTTCTTTTTTCAGTTATCGGAGCGCAAAAAAAATTCACCGTAGTTCTTGATGCGGGACATGGCGGTTCGGATCATGGTGCAAACCGCTATTATAGTGAAGTTGGCACTTTACGGGAAAAAGATGTAACCCTCTCCGTTGTATTGAAGGTAGGGCGAATGTTGGAGAAAAATAAAGACTTCAAAATAATTTATACCCGTAAAATCGACGAATATCCGTCGCTTACCGAACGTACTACTTTGGCAAACCGAAGTAAAGCAGATCTTTTTATCTCTGTTCACTGCAATGCCAGCACGAAAACAAGTCCTTACGGCACTGAAACTTTTGTTCAGGGACCGGACCAGAATAAAACCAATCTTGAGGTGGCAAAAGCTGAGAACGACGTAATTTATCTGGACGAGAAAGACCGTGAAATGTTTGCGTCTTATGATCCCAAATCACCAGAATCTTTGATTGCGCTGAAAATTCAACAGAGCAGATATTTAGAAAGCAGCTTGCTTTTCGGGAGTTTTGTAGAAAATAATTTTGCGAAAAAGGACAAAAGATTTTCAAGAGGGGTAAAACAGCAGAACCTTCACGTGCTACGCTTGAATGCGATGCCATCAGTCCTGATTGAGACCGGCTTTATCAGTAATTATGATGATGCCATGTATCTGGCTTCCGAAAAAGGACAAAACGAAATTGCAGAAAGTATATACGATGCGATTATCGATTATAAAAAAGCATTTGACAGAAATGCCACCGCGGCTCCTAAACCCGAGCCTGTGCCTGAAGAAAAACCGCTTAAAAATGATTTCAGAATTTTACTGATGTCATCTCCATCAAAATATAACAGTACAGATCCTGCGCTCAAAGGCTTGAATTATATCCTTCCGATTAAAGAGAATGGCCTGTACAAATATTATTACGGCACCACCAATTTAGCATCAGTAAGAGATAATAACCTGAAAACTGCGCGAGATGCTGGATTCAAGAACGCAACTTCAATCTCATTTGTGCCAAACCAGAAGCTGGGGATTGGGTATTATACTCTGGAAATTGCTGTAACTTCACAGAAGCTCAGCTCCAATTCAAAAGTGCTGAATACACTGAAGGATGTGAACCGGGTAAAAGAAAACGGTAAATTTTATTATACCTACGGAAAATTTTCGAGTCTGGAGGAAGCTGTTAAAGCACAGAAAGCCATAGAGTTGAAAGGTATAGATGATTCAGTAATTCAAAAAGTTTCAAAATAAACATGGGTTTGGTATTGCAGGATTAAAACTTAATTAATATTTTTGCAGTCCTCAAACAAAGGCCTATTCGTCTAGTGGTAAGGACTCAAGATTTTCATTCTTGCAACAGGGGTTCGATTCCCCTATAGGCTACAAAAGATTGAAAATTTTTTAAAAAAAATTAAAAACTATTTGGTGTAATAAAAAAAATTTATATCTTTGCACCCACATTTAGGAAACGATATGGCAAATCATAAATCAGCTCTGAAAAGAATCAGACAAAGCGAAAAGAAAAGATTAAGAAACAGATACTATCATAAGACTGCGAGAACAGCTATGAAAGGTCTGAGAAATGAAGAAGACAAAAAAGTTGCAACAGAGCAGTTGCCTTTAGTAATCTCTTTGTTAGATAAATTGGTGAAGAAAAATATCATTCACAAAAACAAAGCTGCAAACTTAAAAAGCAAATTAACTAAGCACGTTAACAAACTGGCTTAATTAAATAAAGAGTCTGGCCCGTTCGTCTATCGGTTAGGACCTCAGATTTTCATTCTGGTAAGAGGGGTTCGATTCCCCTACGGGCTACTACACACGCTGTAAATCAGTGATTTACGCATAGCGGGGACTAAAACAGGGACTTCAAGTCCCTGTTTTTTTATTATCTCTTTCTTCCATATTGTTGTATTTCTATTTTTTGTACATTTTCATTTTCAAAATTTTTATCAATTACTCTGATAATATTCGTCTTAAATAATTGTGAATTCTCCACCATTCTCTCCTCTAAATAACCCCTACTCTCATTAATTTTCAACTGCATTTCCTTCTCCTCCCTATACTTCTCAACCAATCCCTCCCGAACATTAGGCAAATCCTCCAACCTTTTATCCAATTCAGCAATCTTATCTTCAGTAATTTTTGTCTGCTGTTCAATCTCCGTCACATTCACGCCTTTTTGAGAAAGAATATCAATTTCCTCTTGGACTTTCTCCTTTGTCAAATCAATCGTTTTTTGATAAAATGGAAGCTGGTTTTTCCAGTATTCGGCATTGTCGCCCTCTTCCTTGGAATAGCCTAAGATTCGGTTGTAGTTATGTTGCGCTTTAGTTACTTCTTCCTGAATTTTAATAAAACTGTCATATTTTCGAAGCACAAAAGCAGAATCAGCCAAAAATTTATTTTTTTCGGTTTCAATTTGCTTTTTCATCAGTTCAATTTCTATATTCGCTCTGGTTTCGGGATTCGTGATAATGGCGGTTTTCAGTTCCTGCGTGCTGATGTCAGAAATATCCAACACATCGGCTCCCTTCTTCATTGCCTCCAAGTATCTTGCCTGTTTGGATTGCAATTTTTGAAGCATAAAGACATCAATGCTGTCATTGGTCAACATAAAGTTGATTCTTACATTTTCGTTCCTATTTCCTTGTCGCCAAGCACGACCTTCCACTTGCCGTAGAGAGGTAAAGTTGTACGGAAGAGAAAGCATGTAAATATCCGTCGTATTTTCCTGAAGGTTCATTCCTTCCTGAATCGCCTCGCTTCCGATGACCACCTTTATTTTTCCGGAATTGAAATCATCTTGAATCTTTAAACGGTTTGGTTTGCTGGTTGCTCCGGTGATGACTCCGACTTCTTCCGGTTTGTAGCCGACCTCCCGTACCAAATATTCCCTTAGTTTCGGAAATTCCGAAACAGCTAATTCAGAGTAGATAATCTGTCCCGAATCCGGAATGTCGTTTTTGTTCTGCCGAATCAAATCCATCGTTTGTTTTAGTTTCGGAGAATCCTCTATAAACTCTTCTAAAGACGGTTCTTCTCCTTCATAATAGGGAGAAAGATATGGTGAAATCGCAATCAAACGGGCATTAAGGATATGCGTAAGAATTGCCCCTTTTTGGGTTTCGGTAAAGTTTTCATTGAGCATTTCGTATTGCTCACTCGTTAAATAGTTCTGCTCAATCTTATATTCCTTGTTGATTCGGTTGGGCCGCACCAATTCTGGATTGTCTTCTTCGCCTTTGATATCAATAAATTCAGATAAAAGTTGCTGAAACAGCGAATTGTTTTTAAAACGTCGAACATTCGCCTTGAATTTCACATCACCTTTTGCGTCAATCTCCATGTCGTTGTCTGCCTCCATAAAGGTTTCAAAGAAGGTATTCACATTGAAGTAGCCCGATTCTTCTAATCTCTTGTTCGCAATCAAGGAGAGAATAGAATAATATTCCAGTGGTTTATTGGTAAATGGCGTTGCAGAAAGCAAGGTAACATTTCTACCGTCGTTCTTTTCTTGGATGTATTGCGCAGCCATCCAAGTATTGATACCCAACTTTGAAGTCTGCTGGTTTTGATTTCTAAAGTCTGAAGCAAATCGGCGGTCTTTTATTCTTACTTTTCCTACGATATGGTTCGCGTTGTGGACTTCGTCATAAGTCAGATGGTCAAAACCAAAGTCTTCCCAATCGTAAATCTTGCCACGCTTCATTTTACCCACCAGTTCTTTTTCTTTTTCCAGTTCTTTCTGAAAATCCCTTTCGCTGATGGTGTTTACACTTCTTAATTCATTTTCTGAAATATAGGAGAACTTGGAAGCCAGATTTTGGGTAATATTTTCAGAAAAACCGATATTGTTAAAACCCTCGTAAGTGACGATGGTGATTTCCCCATCCTTGTTGTCGAATTTTGAGAGGTCGAAGTCTTTTCCGAGATTTCCCAAGACATTCACTTTGGCTTCGGGAATGGTTTCAAAAATGGTTTCCACCCACTGTTTCAGAATGCTGTCATTGGGAACGACAATCAGCGGTCTTTTCGCATTTGCTCTTTCCATCGCTTCGTGCATTGACAGGATTCCAGACAATGTTTTTCCAAATCCCACTTCATGTGCAAGTAATCCGACACCTTTCGTGGTCTGCCTTCCGATTCCGGCTTTCTGAACTTCAGTTAATCTAAGTTCTCGACCTTTAAAATTCAAATGGATTTTTGAAAACAAAGGAAACTTTGAATAGTCCGGAACATAGATATTGTTGTAGTTTCGGTTAAAATCATTGACAAAACGCTTCCTTAAAGCGTCCGACAATTCTTCCCTCAAAAATTTTTGAAACAAGTCGTTGGCGGCGACTTTTCGTCTTTCGCGAACCAAGGCATTCCGTTCCTTGTCGCTTCCGGTAACGTTTTCGTTGTCTACAAAACTTCTTACTTCCCAAGATGAAGAACCTGCAAATGCCTCACTGGAAAGCGTTCCGACAAAATCCTTGAATTTTTCTGCAAGATTATAGGGAACCGTTACAGTTTCCGTCTGTCTTGTGTTTTGATTCCAGCGTTCCTTTTCTATGGTTCCCAAATCAAACTGGTGGACAAATTCATGATTCGGACTGATTGAGATTTCGTCTAAAGTTTTTGGTTTTGGAAGAACATTGAGGAGTAAATCCTTTTGTTTCTCATATTGATTTTCTGTTCCGCCAACCGAGAACCTGTCCTTAAAGTCTATTTCCAGTTGTTCTAATTTGGCGTAGATATTCCCTTCGGCGTAATAAAAATCGTGAACCCAATTTCCGTCCATATAGTTGGCAAATTGGTAGTGCTTACCGTGATTGTTTAATGTGCCGTCGTAGGAAGTGTCCCGAAATGCCTCAATCTGTTCTTTAGTAATATCGGTACTGTTCTGAAGCGAGGCATTCACAATTTCATCGGCTTTGAAAAATTGGTATTTTAAAACCCCTTTCTTGATTTCCGGTTTGGTCTGAATTCGATATTCCGCATTTTTCTCTTTGTGGGACTGGATAATTTTATCCGCTTTACGATGAATTTCATCAATTTGGTCTTTCGAAAAATTTGGGGGATTATCAAAAATTTGGGTTTGGAGTTTGAAATACTTCTCAATCTCCTTTTCAATTGCGGGAGATTTGAATTTTACTTCATTAAGTCTGGAAAGAACTTGCTCAATTTTATCTTTCGTTTCTGCAAGGTCAATTTCTTCTGTTTTAGCGGGAATGGTGTTTTCTAAAGTTTTGCTTTTTGATTCTCCTTTAGGTTGATCAACCTCCAAAAACAAATCTTCAAAGAGGTTTCCAATTCTTTCGGTCTGCTTTTTATTTTTGAGTTGCTCAATCCTAGATAAGGCGTCCTCTAAATTTCCATAGACATAGTTTTCCAACCTCCCAAAACGGTTGGTTTTCTCTCGGGTTTCCCCTAAAATCCTGTCGGGATGTTTTTCAAAATAATTGGAAATATCTGTAGAAATTTTCTGGGAATTTTTTTGCAGAATAATAATGTCCGTTCCTACCTGAGTTCCGGCAAAAGCACCATTCGGCAGACGAAAACCTTCCAAAATATCTGCATTTTTTAGTTGGGCTTGTCGGTTCAACCAACCCGAAGGAAGCACCATTGCCAAAACTCCATTGGGTTTAAGAGAATCTAAAGACCTTTTGACAAAATAGTCCTCGTATTTGGAGATTTTGGGTTCTTCTCCCAAACCTTTGTATAATCCGCGATGGTCGCCGTAGGGTGGATTACCGATAACCAAATCGTATTTTTCGGCAAATTCCTTCTTGTTGCCTTTCTCTTCGATAAACTCGGTTTCAAAGGAGCGGAGATGGATGTGGGCTTCGGGATGAAGGATTTTCGCAATCTTTGCGGTGGTTTCGTTGATTTCAAAGGCAGTGATATTGGACTTGATTCCCAATTCTTTCACTGCATACAGAAAATTTCCCGTTCCAACGCTGGGTTCCAATACCGAAATTTCCTGCCTGTTCTTAAACTGGTCTTTGATTAAATTTCTGACGGCATCTACAATCCTTGAATCGGTGTAGTATTCATCCAAAATACCCCTGCCTTCTTTAGCTGTTCCGCCACTTTTGAATTGATGACAGATCTCTTTTAAATCCTCGGTAATGTTAAGACTTTCCTTGAGTTTAACTTGCTTATCGCTGGAAACAAAACAAGCTGCGGAAACAACTTCCGCAACTTGTTCATTGGTCAGTTTTTGACCTTTATATTTTGAAATAAGAACCCCTAATGCCTCATTGTTTTGAGTAGATGTTTTTACTATTTCTGCTATTCTATTGGATACATTTCTCCCGGATACGATTCCGCCCAAGGAATGTTCTGCTCCCTCATTTTTTGCAGCATTTTGCGGTTGTGTTCCGTCAACGGGTCCTCGCTCTGGTTTTCCGACCAGATGCTTCCAGATTGTGTCTTCAAGTCCATTTCCAGTATGGTTGCCGTCCACAGCTTGTCCTCCAAAGTGATTTCCGTTTTGCTTGGGTTTGCTTGTTTGGTTAGATTCTCCAGAATTTCGTTGAGAAAGTTCGGCTCCCAAGTGCTGAGTGTCGGAAATTCCTTCGGATTGAGTTCCATCGTCTTCATTTCTTATCGTTTTTTGTTCAACTAAAGTAGTATTTTTCTCTTGAACTTGGAGTTTATTTTTTAAATATTCTTCCAGGTTTTGGTTCCCATTTTCAGAAATTCCATACAGCAGGCGGATGTCCTTGATATTTTTATTTTGAAATTCATTGAGGATTTTTTGTGTAGACCTATTTCCGTCATCATCACCGGTTAGACACAGAAATATCTTTCCGTCGTAGTTTTTAAACCGTTCGACAAAGCTTCCAGTATTTTCATTATAATTGAGTGTTACAAGGGTTCTGCCGTTGTTTTGATTGTTTAGTTTCAAAAGTTCCAAAAACGAATCTTTGTCGTTATCGCTGTTAAAGACAATCAGTTCGTTTTTAGTTCCCTCAATAATGGAAATTTCTGAACTAGAATGATTTAAATAGGATGTCTCACTCACTTTTTCTGTTTTTTACGAAGTGGTTGAACTCAAAAATGTCTTTCGCCGTGTCGTCCCAGTTTTTTCTTGGAAGCAGTTGCAGGCTTACAAAGATGTCGGTCTTTTTATTGTAGGAATCGATGCGCTCCAATCTTCCGCCATAATCCTTTTCGGCGTGTCTGTAGAGGGAATACGGCAGAATCGTGTCTGTCGGATAGATGTAGAAACGGGTATAGTTCCAAGGCGAATTGATTTCGAAGCGTCTGTATTTTTTCTTGAATAACACCGTGTCGGAGAGTTTCCGCCTGTTATTATAGTTCGGAATCATTTCTTTTGAGAATATGGCGCCGTCCTTCTTGTTCCAAACCAATGCGGGTTTTTGTTTTTCAAGAATATCGGAAAGTATGATGTTGCCGTTTTCAGCATCCAATGGATAGCAGAAAGAATCTCTCACGAGATAGGCATTTTGATTCATTTCGGGAAAGGTGTGGTTTGGAACCAGTTCGATAATTTGGTTTTCCGAATAACTCATTTTCGAGATGTGGAAACTCTGCATCTTGTCCAATCCTCTGGAGGCATCAAAATAGACATTGGTAATGAGGTCGATTCCGCCTTTTTCGGATTTGATTTCCTTGTGGCAGGAATTTAGGATAAATACTGAAACGAAAACTAAAAATATGGATTTGATGTTCATAATGATTACATTTTAAAAAAAGCGGCAAATCAAAATTTGACTTACCGCCTTCGGATAATAGTCAGGTATTATTTATTATCGTTTGATGCTCTGTTCCTTCACATGGGCTTTTTCCTGTTTTTCTTCATTTTCCAGTCCCTGCAAGGGTTTGTTGGTGTTGATGCGGTTCATGTCGTTGTCGTAAAGGTTCAGGTTCTTGTATTGCGGATTGAGCACTGCTTTTCCTTCCACCACCTTGTCGTCCATTTCAAATTTCACTTTCACCACATTTCCTTTTTCAAGTGACTTGATGGTGTTATCCCTGTATTCCGGCTTTTCGAAAACGAGGTTGGCTTTTTCCACGATTTTGTCGGTATCGACACCGTAGTTTTTGTAGAAATTCTGGAACATATAGTTTCCTTTCTCCGTCTTTGGCTCCTCAAAGTTGAACTGCACGAAGGCGGTTTCCGACTGGTCGCTTTTGGGGTTGTGGAACTCGATTTTCACGCTCCGTCCCTCCAAAAGATTTACGGCTTCTTTTGCGGTAAAGGTATTTTCTCTGTTTACCGAAAAATTGTGGGTGATTTCTTCGCCTTTCTCGTTCTTCAATTTGGCGTCGTAAGAGTTGAGGAAAACACCACCCGTTTCCGTCTTGTTGAATTTCAAGGCAAAATCAACCTTGTTTCCGGGCAGTGCCTTGTCCGAGGAAGTTTTGATTTCGAATTGCTGGTTTTTGGACTTGATGCCTTTTTCCAATTCTTTGTGAAGTTTTTCGTCTTCGCCGAAACCGAGGTATTTAAGCTGATTTTTTAGATAATCTACCTGGTTGAATTCTTTTTGTGTTTCCATAATGTTTGGGGTTTGATTGTTAAAATATTCTTTGTTTTTATTGAGGTGTTGTGTTAAGTCATCTCCGTTCATTTTGGCGTAATCTTTTATAGAAGGCTCTCCAATGATGTCGTCTATCGAAAATCCTGACCTTGTGGCATCCATTTCTTCTTTAAATCTCGAATGAAAATTACTTTGGCTGAATAAATTGCTCCGTTTTTTCTCATCGGGAAGAAAAAGACTTTTAAGGGAATCGATGATTTTTTCTGTTTCCTCATTTCCCTCGTAGGTAAGCAGTTCTCCGCCAACGAATAGCAAAACATGGTCTTCCGGCTTTCGATACAGCTGGATTTTTGAGGCAATCTGGCTGTAGTTCACTTTGTCGTCTTCCGTCAAGGAGATTTCAAATTCGTGCTTGGTATGACCTTCGGAATCGTCAATAAACAGTTTGACGTAATCCTTTTGTGGTGGTTCTTCCATATTTCTAAAATTTTTAGAGTAACTATTATTTAGGTTGTTTTCCGATACGCCGACAATGGGTTCCGCATTCAGATGGTTCTTGCTGAATTTGTCCAAAAGGTGGTCATAGACGTTGATTTTGGTCTTTTCGTAAAGGGAGTGGTAGTTTCCGCTTTCCAATAAAATCGCATCCAAAGCCGTGAACCCCATCAGTTCGAGTTTGTCGCGGTATTCCTTGTACATCTGCTCGTTTACATTGTTTCCATAAAGGATGACACCCGTTCCGGCGTGAATCGTCATCAGTTCGGTCAGTTTCTCGAACTGTCGATGCTGCGGAAGAATGAATTTCCCAACGATGTCGTTCGCATTGTTCAGGATGATGGCTTCCGTCTTGTCGGACAGTCCAAACTTTTGGCTTGAAATGTAGGCGGCGGAATCTTCGGGACTGTTGATTTTGAACGGCTGATAATTGGCGGCAAAAATCTGCTTGTTAAAGGAAAAGGTGCTGACTTTTCCCTGCTGTTGATTTTGCTCGGAAAGTTCCAGAACACGGTCGCTTCCCAAATCTCCGTTGAATACCAAATATTTCCCCGAACGCAGATTGATGACGATGCCGTCTTCCACCTTTATTCCTGTATGGTCGAAAATTTCGTGCAGTCTTTGCAACATGAGTCGGTCATGTTTGCTCGAAATCAGTTGTCCGCTCGGATGGTTGTGGACGAGCGTGATGCTTTCGGGCTGCATTTTGAAGACGTTTCCCGTCAACAACCGTAAATCCACAACGGTGGAAGTAATTCCGCCTGTCGAAAGATGTTGAACGAGATAACTGTCGTCCTTGAATTTGTAGAGTGCAAAGGTGTGTTCCACCGCCTCGTCTTCAAGCGCACGGAAAAGCCAAGCCACATCGTTCACATCAGAAATTTTGGTTCCCGCCATGAATGAAAGACTTTTGTTTTCCGAAAACTGCCGCTCTACGAGCGCAAAGTCATTGGCGTAACCTTGATTGTCCTTTTCCCGTAGGATGGCGGAATTTGGGTCAGCATCATTTCTCCCACTGAAGAGTTTGTACGGTAATATTTCGCCCGCCGACGTTTTGAGATATTGCGTATCCTCGTCCGTCGGAAATTGGAAATTCGTGTTCGGTCCATATTTGCTCTGGTAATTGATCGTTTCTGTTTCCATCTTTTCAAAAATTTATCTGCGGAATCCACGGCGTTTTTCCTGTTCCTGTTCGATTTCCTGTTCGATTTCTTCTTCCTGCTCTTCCCGGTTTCTGTTCGCGTCTTCGTACCTATCCCTGTCATTGACGTTCAGGTCAATTTCGGAATTGCCACCTTTTGAAATCTGCTTCTCATCGGGTGAGATGCTGTTTACGGTGTTGATTTCTCTGGAAACGATGTTCAAGTCGTTGGAAATTTCCTTGGCGATTTCGGGATATTGGTCGATTTTATCCATCAGGAAATTTTTCAGTTTCTGAAGTTCGTTTTTGTAGCGGTTCATTTCCGCGACATCCTTCTTGTCGGCAATGATTGCGGTGAGTTCGGTGGCATTTTTAATGAGGTCGAACTCGGCGACGATGTTGTTTTCCTTGTCGTAGATGAATGCCTTTTTTTCAAGCGAAAGTTTCTTCTCATTTTTGTTTGAAAGGTCTTGAATAGTGGAATACTCAATTCCATCCTTGCTGTTTCTGAGGATTTCGGAGATGCTTTTATCCCGCTCCAGAAAGATGACTTTCAGTCGGGTGTTGTTTTCCGTGAGTTGGAAAGTTGCCCTGTTTTTGTCGTTGTCTGCGACAATCGTGTAGCCCTGCAGAAATTTTTGGATGTCGTCCGCTTTCAGTTTTTTTGAAAATGACAAATCTTCATTGATGATTCCGAACTTTTTAAGTTCTTCGGTAGGTAGGTTTTCAGTTTGCATAGTAGGTTGCTATTAAATTGTTTGCTTTGTTTAGGTCGTTTAAGAAATGGTAGGGATTGATGCTTTGTCCAAACTCCTTTACTGCAAAATGCAGGTGCGGTCCGGTAGAGTTCCCTGTGTTTCCACTTTTCCCGATGATGAAGCCCGCCCTGACTTTTTCTCCGACTTTGTAGTAGATTTCGGAGAGGTGGAGATAGGAGGTTTCAAATCGGTTGAAATGTTTGATTTTGATGTAGTTTCCACCGCCTTTGGAATCCCAACCTGCTTCGGTAATGATTCCATCAAGCACGGCGTGAACATCTTCGTAGTTGGCTTTGAGGTCAATTCCGTTGTGCATTTTTGCAGTGCCGAAAATTGGATGCATCCTTGTTCCGTAAGGCGAAGTCACGCTAATTCTATTGCGCAAAGGCATTGAGATATTTTTCCGTAAACCTTCAAAGGTGGTTTCAAAATCCTTTTCCTGCTTTTTTTCGGGTTGAAAATTTTGCATCAGTTCAAATAGTGAATCTTTCATCTTTTTGTAGTCCACGTTACTTTGATTGTTTCCATTATGGTAGTTTTTAAGCATCGTCTTTAGAGAGTCGATTTGACTCGTTAACATCTTCATTGAACTTTCGGTTTCGTTTTTCAGTTCCGATTTTGGGGTGATGTTGAAGATTTCTTTCCACGATTTTTTCTCCTTTTTTTGGTTGGAATTCTCCTCTTTTGGGGTTTCCATAATTTTAAAGTCTTCCGTTTTGTGTGGTTTTGTCGGCATCAGCGTATTGAATTGAGCCATGGAATAACCGCCTGTTAAAAGGAGAATTGTTAATGTTATTATTGTCGTTCTATTTTTCATTTTTAGTAAATTCATTTACGATTAATTCAACCTCCTTATTGATTTTTCTGAAGTTGGTCATCAGGACATCGTTTTTCCTATTGTTTCCCATTTTGTCGACAAATGAGTAATAGGAAGGCATTTTCACATAGTTGTGTTCTTCCTGTTTGATGGCCTTCATATCCAAATTGATTTTGCCGTTCATCGCCGAAGTTTTGTATTCCTCGGTGTCGTTTTCCTCGCCCTGAGCAATCATTCCGACCATTTCGCCAGTTTTGAGCGTCGCAATTTTTCCTGCAGGAATCATAAAGTCCATTTTCTCGTTGATGCTGGTCGTCGTTCCTTGTTGGGAGATGGATTGGGAATAGGATTTTTGCTTGATTTTTCCGAACAGTTTCTCCAGCCATTCCAGAGTATTTTTGTCCCTTGCGGAACCTGAAAGGATATTTCCAACAATGGCGGAAATGGTGTCGGCAACTTCTTTTTTGTAAAACTGTCGGAGTTGTGGGATTTCCTGAAGTCCCAATAAGACCGCCACTTTGTTGCTCCTTGCGGTCGCCACCACGTTGTCGATTTTATGTATGTAGATGGTGGGAAACTCGTCAGCAATAATTCCTCCCGGCAAATTGTGTTTGGAGTTGATGAGTCGTAAAGTCCTGTTTAAAACCGATGAATAAAGGGCGGAATTGATGTCCTGCGTTCCTGGATCGGATGCCAAAATCAGGATGGAAGGATTCTCCCTGTTCGTAATTTTTAGTTCCACTTCGTCGCCCGAAAACACCCAGAAACTTTCCTTGGTCGCCAATCGTGAGAGAAATATCTTCAAGGTTCCGACCTGTCCCTCCAACTGGTCAAATGCCTTGTTTTCATACGCCGTCTTAAAGGGAGAAAGCAGTGAGAATATTTCCTCGTTGGTAAAAAGTGTGTCAAAAATCTCCTTGTAACTTCGGTTCATAAAGGACAGGATATGTGGTAAATCCGAATATTTTCCGTCCTCGTAGGTGGCAAAAAAGTAGATACTCGACGAAAGAAAGTTGATGGCAGATTGGGTGAAAAAAGCATCGGAGCCGCCTCCCGAACTTGAACCTCCCTTTTGGAGCGACGATACCATTGACTCCGCCATTTCCTGTGCTTCCGCCAAGGTTTGGATGTATTCTTTTTTCAATGGATTTACCCTTTTGGATTTTTCTACCTCGTTCAGATTGATGACATGAAAATCGTATTCATACCCTGAATCTTTGCTTTTCTTCAACAGATAATGGTAGTAGGCAATCTGCGCCAAATCGGGAAACTTGAAATCGTAAATACACAGGCAGAAGCCTTTCGCTATCATTTGCCTGATTGCGGGATTGATGATTCCGAAAGACTTTCCACTTCCAGGCGTTCCAATCACCATCGTCCCACGAAATGGATTGATATTGACCCATCCCTTGTTGATTTTTTTACTGTATCTGAAGAGATATGGGATATTGATCGAGGTGTCCGTTTCTACCAGTTCCTGATTTTGGGCAAAACTTTCTTCCTCTACATTCCATCGGTCTTTTCCCATTTTTTGTTGCATGAGTTTTGAGATGGCGTCTGCTCCCATTTGAAGGATTACTGCACCCAAAAAAGACAATACGGCATAGATGACCTGATAAAGATTCAGTGCAGGAAAAATTTTAGGGAGTTTGGAGTTTCCTGCCTCGTTTTGCCAAACGAGTGAAGAAAAAATCATCAACAAGCC
>JAHRWY010000069.1:0-5242 GCA_019104935.1 Kaistella sp. | reverse complement strand
TTTGACCCCGAGGCAAACTCTAATACTATGGGAACAATCGGTGGAATGGGAGTTTACGATCAAACTCAGCCAAATATGAGACAATATCTATTTGGTGTTACTATTGACTTTTAATACTAAAAATTCTAAAAAATGAAATTTAAAAATATAATTATTGCAACTTCTGTAATTGCTCTAAGTTTTACTTCGTGTGCAGACAGCTTTTTAGAAGATTTACCTCCAAGTTCTATTGTTATTAATGCAAATGGTGCATTGGTCACAAAATCAGACTTAGAGTTGGCAATAAACGGACTTTACGGAAAACTTAATTCTGCATCTGCACTTGCGGCTAATCATCAGACTTATCAGGAATTAACCGGAGATCTTGCATTTGTAGGAATTGCCAATTCAGGACGTTTCACTCAAACTAATGGTTGGGGGCATATTAATGCTGATGAAGGAGCTGGTACTGGAATTTGGAATCAAATTTACGGGATCATTGCTAATGCCAATTTTATCCTCGGTTATGAAGGGAAAATAGTTGATGAGCAGCATGCAGACGAAATTAAAGAATTATTTGCGCATGCACATGCGATCAGAGGTTATTGCTATTCAGTTCTCATGCAGTATTTTGCACCAAACTATGGTGATGCTAACCAAGAGTTGGGAGTTCCGTATCCTACAAGTTTTGATATTAATGCAAAACTTCCTCGTTCATCCGTTAATGAAGTATATAACGGTATTTTAAGTGATTTAATGGTTGCAAAAACAAATATGAAAAGTAGTAGTGGGAACAAAAAATTTAATCCCGAAACACTTGATCTGTTAACGGCACGCGTATATTTATATATGAAGAATTACTCTAAAGCAATAGAGTATGCCAATTTAACCTTAGAGGGACCAACTGCATTATTAACAAGGGCACAGGTAAGTACCTTTTTTGGTCCGGTTGGTGAAAATGGTAGTTATGAAACTCTTTTTCAGATCTATGAGTCAGCAAATGAAAATCCTGGGTCGAATGAAGCAATCTCAGCAACCTGGTCGTCTGTGGGAACTTACCACCAGAACTGGATGCGTAGAAGTTTTTGGCAGACATTTCCATCTACAGATATCCGAAAAACAACTTGGTACCCTGATAATGCCGCAGTAAATGTATTAATGGATGACCCAAAACCAATCGACGTTCGGAAATATACAACGCCATCAAGAGATGTTATTCTCTTTAGAAAAACAGAAGCTAAATTTATTCTATTTGAAGCTTTATATCATACAGATGCGGTTTCAGCCGCATCCGAACTACAGAGTTGGGTAAAAACTTACCGGGATACAGGCTATGTGCTTCCGGCAAATTCCGGTCAGGCTTTATTAGATGAAATTCTACGGCAAAAAGGCTTTGAGTTTTTCCTGGAAGGTCACAGGCTTACTGATCTGAAAAGAAATCATAAAGCGGTTGACAAAACCGGACAAAACAGTAATACATTTGTAGCAGCAGCTGATAATTACAAATTTGTATGGCCAATTCCAACATCAGAAATGCAAACAAATCCTAATGTTGTGCAGAATCCAGGTTATTAAGCATAATTTAATTCTAAAACCGCAATCCACCGATTGCGGTTTTTTATTTCCCCATATTTCTTACATTTGTACACCGGCTATAGATGAAACCATGTACGCTTTAACGCAATAATTTTCCGGTGAGCTGCGTTTCATCACATTCAATCAATAATAAAAGCAAACGGATGAAATATCTTCTTCTCTGTATACTGTTCTGTGGACTCGGCATGAACGCGCAGGTTGTTAATAAAACCGATTCCAACAGAGTAAAACCACAGGATACGCTCGTGATCGATTCGGGCAGGAAAGATTCTCTACAGATCTTTAAACCTACCATTTACGATTACCAGTATCATACACAGTTTTCTGAGAAAAAAATATTCGATACGGTTTTTACCCACGATAAAACCTTTATTTTCTCGCAGTACAACAACCGCGATAATTTCGGAAGAATACAGTTTGCCAATATCGGATCCGGATTTAACCCTTTGGTTTTTGGAGTGAATACAGAACAGAATCTTTCACTCTTACCCACCAATAAATCTTTCAATATTCTTGGCATCAATGATGTGAAATATTATGATGTGAAAACGCCTACTGCAGCTTTCATCTATCATAATTCTGTGAGCAGCGGTGCCGAACTGCAGTCTACGTACACCCAGAACATCGGCAAGAATTTCAATTTTGCGGTGGAGTATCTTGGGTTGCGTTCGCTCGGGATGTACAAAAACTCACTGGCCTCCAACAATAATGTTGTTTTCTCGGGACATTATATTTCCAAAAACAATAAGTACGAGGCCTTTGCCCATTTTCTCCATCAGAATGTAAACAACCAGGAAAATGGTGGCATTGCAGATACAGATCTTTTCCTGAGTGGGAACAGCAATTTCGACAACCGTCTGAATATTCCTGTAAACCTGAATTCGTCCGATTCTCGTTTTGGCTACCGCAGGTATTATTTCAGTCAGCAGTTCCGGCCGTTTGCGTCTGAAAAATTTCCGTTCAAGATCCGTCATACGGTTTTTCATCAGGGAAATAAATATTACTATAACCAGCAGTCGCCAGAGCCGTATTATTTTGACGAAGCTTCGGATTTAATCGATTATCCGCTGTCGTCTAAAAAATATTCCAAAAATTTAAGCAATACGGTAAGTGTGCTTTTTGATAAAGAAAATTTCAAGCTCGATGCGGGTGTCCGTCACCAGCTTATCAAATTGGGAATAGGAACTCCTCTGCCGGCTTTTTTAAATATACCACAGGAAGTTTCTGAAAACCGAATTGGTGCAGTGGGTAATTTGCAGATAAAACTGTGGGATAAAATTGCCCTTCATTCTAATCTTGAATTTTCAAACGGAAATGAATTCGGAACTTTTCTCCGTTCTCAGAATTTAATGAAATTTGAGCCCATCGAAGGCTACTTTGTAAATGCAAAAGTAAATTTCCAGAGCGCCTCATCTACTTTTAATTTACTTATGAATCCTTCGGTTTACAGAAACTTTAATTATTATCTGGAAAATCCAGCCAACGAAACCGTTACGGAAATTGGCGGCGATGTTAATTTGAAATGGTTCCAGAGTAAGGTTTTTGCGAATTATTTCAGAATCGATAATTATACCTATCTGGATGCCGCTGCAGCGCCGAAACAAAGCGAATCGACCTTGAATATTTCACAAATTGGCGGCGAAGCTACTTTTTCTTACGGAAATTTCCATCTGAATCCAAAAGTGCTCTTCCAAAGTGCCATCAGTAACAAAGACCTGCTTCCGATGCCGAATTTTGTAGGACGCGCAAATCTGTTCTGGCAGGGAAAAGCATTTAAAAAAGCCGCAGAAATTCAGACAGGCATCAAAGTATATTATTTTACAAAATTTGCCTCCCGGGAATATTTTCCGGTGCTGAATGAATTTATTCTGCCCAACGCAAACTCCCAGTCCATTGGTGGGCAGCCGATTGCTGATGTTTATTTTAATATGAAAGTGAAGCGCATGTTCTTCTTCATCGAAGCACAGCATCTTAACACGACATTTATGCAGAATAAATCCTTCACCGCGCCCAATTATCCGATCTACGATTTCCGTCTGAATTTGGGAATCGTTTGGTATCTTTTCAGTTAAATCATGGAAAAAAACAACAGCATATCTTTTCTGGATATTGAAAGTATTCCTCAGCTTATCAAAGATTTTCTGATGCAGAAGGTTGATGGTTTCGGGAATAAGGTTTTTAATGATAGAAATATTGAACATCAGTTTCAGCTCAAAGCTCAGGAATTTAGTTCTGAAAAAAGGCAAATGCTTTTTGATGTTCTGAAAGACCAGTATTTGGGTTTTAAGCTTTCTGGAAGACAGGAAGAAAATTTGAATTCAGTTCTTCAGGAAAACACTTTTACAGTAACCACGGGACATCAGCTGAATCTTTTTACAGGTCCGGCATTTTTCATTTATAAAATTCTGCAGACGATAAAACTCGCCGACGAGTTAAACAGAAAATTTCCCAACAGAAATACGGTTCCTATATTTTGGATGGCGACGGAAGATCACGATTTCGATGAAATCAACCATTTTAAAACCGAAAACAGATATTATGAAACCAAGGCGAAAGCCGGTGGAGCGGTGGGAAGAATTATGGTGGAGGATGATTTCTTCATATCGGAATTTGAGGAAGAATTTAAAGATTCAGTTTTCGGGACTCAACTGATTTTGCTGATGAAAAAAGCCTATAAAAAAGGCAATTCACTGGCTCAGGCGACGCGGATTTTAGTTCAGGAACTTTTTTCCAGCTACGGTTTACTCGTTATCGACGGTGACGATGCAAAACTGAAAAGCCAGATGAAAGAACGTTTCCGCAATGAGCTTCTTCATCAGGAACTGTTTGAATCCACAAAAAACACGGTAGAATATTTATCAGAAAAGTACGGTAAAGTTCAGGTTAATCCGCGGGAAATTAATCTGTTTTATCTTACAGAAACCCGAAACCGCATCGAATTAAACGGTGAAAAATTCCAAATTGTTGATACCGATAGTACTTTCTCTAAAGAAGAACTTTTAGAAGAACTTGAAAATCATCCTGAAAAATTCAGCCCAAACGCGTTGATGCGACCTATTTATCAGGAAACGGTTTTACCGAATCTGGCGTACATCGGCGGCAATGCCGAAATTATGTACTGGCTGGAACTGAAGGATTATTACGGGAAAACGAACCTTGCTTTTCCGGTTCTCATTCCGCGGGTTTCCCTGCTTTTTGTGAGTGAGAAAAACCTGGAAAAAGTAAATAAATTCGGTCTGGAGATCAATGATTTTTTTAAGAATTTTGCTGCGGTAACGAAAGATATTTTGCTTCAGGATAATGAAATTCTTAAGCTTTTAAATGAAGAAGAATCACTGGTCAATCAGAGATTTGATGAAATTTCAGCGAAAGCTTCTCTTACCGAGAAAAGTTTCGGAAGTCTTGTGAATGCTGAGAAAAAGCGTCAGCTGAAATCTTTCGCAAGGATGAAAAAACGGCTTCTTCGCGCTGAAAAAATAAAACAGAATGAAAAACTAGAACGTTTGGAGCAGCTTTTTCTGCAAATTCACCCCGGAAAGAACTGGCAGGAGCGTGTTATCAACTTTTCGGTATTTTACGCGGACCTGGGTCATGAATGGCTTCAAAATTGTTACCAGGAAATAGACGTTTACAAATCGGAATTAATTATTCTCAGCATTTAATTTTA
>JAHRWY010000060.1:0-12266 GCA_019104935.1 Kaistella sp. | reverse complement strand
CCCAATTTTAAATTATGATAGTCGCAGGTTTCGATCTCGGGATATTTTGAAATCTCCTGCATGTTGAGATGACGTTCTTTCGGTTTCTCGCGGAAGAGATAACCATTGCAGTAAATCCTGTGGTTAAGCGGTATGGTAAACACTTCGAGCCTGTTATCTTCAAATATTTTTACCGATTTTTTGCTTTCAAGCTCATGATAAACAAGTTCAAAACCTTTGTGTGTTTCGGTAATTCTGAAGATGGTTTCGAGCATTTCCTTTATGCCTTTGGGGCCATAAACATGCAGTGGTGTTTCCCTTCCAAGAAGCCTGAAAGAGGCGATAAGTCCGGGCAACCCAAAACAGTGGTCGCCATGAAGGTGAGAAATAAAAATATGGTTGATCTTAGAAAATCTCGCTTTCGCTTTGCGGAGCTGAACCTGCGTACCTTCACCACAATCAATTAAAAAAGCACGTTCTTCCATTTCCAGAAACTGTGCTGTAGGCGCGGAATTCACCGTAGGAATTGCCGAATTAAAGCCGAGAATAGTAAGATAGGTGCTCAAAACTGTGAATAGATGTTAGTTTTCGAATTTCAGAAATACAAATCTAATGATTATTTGGTGATTTTTCACCAAATGAAAACAGAATGGCCAGCGGATTTATGAACAATTTATTTTTTAAAATTCATAAAAAATCCCGGAAATAATTCCGGGACTTTGATATTAAAATTATTGCTAAGATTTTTCTATCTTCTTGAAACGGAAATAAGAAACCGCCGCAAGGGTAAACATAAACGCTGTACCGATATATACCCAGGCCGGAACCGGAACCGGATCACCAGCAGCATACGAATGCAGACCGCTCAGGTAATAATTCACTCCAAAATAGGTCATTACAATCGTACTGATGGAGAAAAGTGCTGCTACATGGAAAGCCCATCTACCGCGCAGCCCCGGAACCAATCGCATGTGAAGTACAAATGCGTAAACCATTACCGAGATAAATGCCCAGGTTTCTTTAGGATCCCAGCTCCAGTAACGGCCCCAGGATTCGTTTGCCCATATTCCACCTAAAAATGTACCTACAGTTAAGGCGTAAAGACCAATGGTAAGCGACATTTCAGATACAATCGTAAGCTCTTTAATCGTAGTATCATTATGAATTTTGTACACTTTCTTGTTGGAAAAAATATAAAACATCAAAACAATAATCGCGATAACCATGGAAAGTCCGAAGAATCCGTAACTCGCTGTAATAATCGCAACGTGAATAATAAGCCAGTACGATTTAAGTACAGGAACCAAAGGCGTAATCTGCGGATCAAGCGCCGAACCGCCATGCGCAAAGCCCATCATAATTACCGCTACCATAAATCCGGCTGCCGGGATAAGTGCATTCGAGTTTCTGTAAAGCATCAAACCTGCAGTAATTCCGACCCATGAGATGAAGATAATCGCTTCGTAACCGTTACTCCACGGTGCGTGACCCGAAATATACCATCTCGCCACCAAACCTAAAAACTGGAAGAAGTAGCCTACAAGACCTATCAGGATAAGTCCTTTGATGATTTTACTTAGTATTTTGCTTGGTCTGAATAATTCGATAAAACCTAATACCAACAGAAGACCACCAATCATGGTGTAGAAAATCAGCAGGTGAAAATTAATATTCACTTTGTTCATGAATACCTCCAGATCAACTTTAGATTTTGAGGGAACTACGTTTTTACCCCAGGTTTGCTGGTATTGCGAAAGCTTCTGAAGTTCAGCATCTGCTTTACTCCAATTACCTGATTTTTGCGCTGCCATCACTTCAGAGAAATAGGGTCCCATTACTTTCTGGGATTCCATATCCGGTTCGAAATTCTGGTCGAGCCAGGAATGCCAGGTATTGTTCGGATCATTCTGCACCGGAACAATTCTCATAAACTGTCCGCTGAAAAATTCATTAAATGCCTGAACACGGTCATTTACATTGATTACTTCTTTATCATAATTCGACTGCTCTGCCGGTTTTTTACGGAATGCTTCCTGATAATCCTCTTCTAAAACATAATGCAGATTTCCCTGTGCATCTGCCGGGAACAGTGACATTAGTGTGGTATAACCGTCCTCATTAGCCTTCGTTTTCTTCTTCAGTTCGTCGCCGCCTTTTGTACCTACTTTAATGATTGGAACCATGGTCCAGCTTGCAGTATCGGTGTTAATTGATAAAAACCATTGGTTTGCCGTTAAGTTTTTACCGTCGGTTCCGCGGAATGCGTCTTTTTTGTAAAGTTTTCTTAAAACATCAAGCGCCTGGGTGTTCATCGGAACGATACGCCCTTCGTAATTCTGAACCAAAAGATACGCGAATTTATCTGCATGTTCTTTACTGATCGTGTTTCTTGCAATAATTTCATCGGCGGTAATAGGACGCGGAGATCTTAAAGCTAAAGAATTCTGCTGTTTTTTTGGAGCCTCTTCTAAAAGCAAATCTGCCTCACTGCCGTGGTTATGCCCGTCGTTTGCAGAATGGGTAGTCTTGGCAGATCCATCCGTTCCGTGGGTATCGATTTTCTGTGCAGAAAGATTTAAACTCAACAGCAACAGAATTACCATTGCAGTTCTTTTACGGTTTACATCTTTCAGCATTTTATTGAGTTTCCAGAAATGGGTGCCTTTCCAGAAGAAAATCACAAACATACCCAAAAAAAGGAAGAAATATCCGATATAAGTAATCAGCGTTCCCCAGAAATCGTGGTTAACCGAAAGCACGGTTCCCTGTCTGTCCGGATCGAAACTTGCCTGGAAAAATCGGTATCCGCCGTGATTTAAAACATGATTCATATAAATTTTATAAGGCGTCTGCTTACCATTGTCGATAATCTGTACGTGGCTTTCATACGCACTTGGGGACGAACTTCCCGGATAGGTTTCCATCACAAAATCATCTAATTTTAGTGAGAATGGCGTGTTATATACCTTAGGCCCAAAACCGAGGATGATATTCATCCCATCCAAAGAAATTTGCTTAAAAGCGTTGGGATTTCCCTTTTCTACCGGTAAATCTACAAGAAGTTTGGTTTTGGGTCCCTGTACTTCTACGGTAAGCTGGTCAGCCGCATCCTTGTCTTTTTTCCGGTCGCCTTCATAAGCGATAAGTTTGCCTTTCTTCAGACCTTCCGGAACAACCAGTTTCAGGTCATTTACCGTGTATAGACTTCTAAGAACCAAAGGCTGTGCTTCATCTTTTTTGGTGGAACCTGTTGCCTGGGTTGCCATCGTCATATATTCAGCGTCGACTGGTGTTTTAATCATTAAATCTCCGTTCGTGTTGCTGAATTCCACCGCACCTTCGATTGGGCGGTTAAAGGTTACCAATGTTCCGTTGATCGATTTGGATTCGCCGGATTTAATATAAATATTTTCACGGCCCGACTGTCCTGTGGAAACCACATGCAGATATTCGGTTCCGGTATTTCCCGCAATTAAACTGTCTTTTTTTCTCTGAATAAAATCAACCGCTTTTACAGAAACCTGCTTGCCGTGGTAATCGTAACTTGCTTTGAAGTTTTTGTGAAGCGGCGACATGAGGTAAGGAACATCCTGATAATTTAGAATATCACCTTTTTCCTCAATCTGAATTTTAAAGAAATTTTTATCCGTAATTACTTCGTTGGAAGTTTCGCCTTCACGAATGTGCATAATTCCTTCGTAGCTTATATATCTGGTAATTGCACCGCCAATGAAAATTAAAATAAATGAAAGGTGAAATACCAAAACAGGCCATTTTTCTCTCTTCCAAAGCCGGTATCTTGAAATATTCCCGATGAAGTTAAGAATCAGCAGCAACATTACAGCTTCAAACCATTTCGCTTCGTAGATCAACGCTTTCGCGGTAGGGGTGCCGTAGTCGTTTTCGAGGAAGGTCGCATAGGCCATGGCAAAGGCATAAACCAGCAACAGAACCGCCATTGTACGGGTAGAAATAAGAATACTTTGGATTTTTTTCATTTTAAGAAACTATCAGATTTATATAAGTTCAAATAGCTGCAAAAATACATTCAAAATTCTGAAATAGCGAATCTGGGATATGTTTTTTGTCAGGTTAAATTATTTTTTTCACACAAAAACACAGCACTTTACTGTCTTTTTCATTGTGATTTATTGATTCGTACTGTTAAGCATCGGGACAAATTTGTAAGCCCCGAATTCTTCTTTTTCGAATTCCTTTTCAGATTTTTTTGTGAACCTTGTAAGAATCTGCTCGTCGGTTTTTCCTAAAGGAATTACCATTTTTCCGCCTACTTTTAACTGATGCAGAAGTTCGGTAGGCAAAATCTCGGCACCGCAGGTTACTAAAATTTTATCGAATGGAGCAAAAGTAGGTAACCCCGCAAAGCCATCACCAAAACTTTGAAATTTCGGTCTTAAATGGAGTTCCCGTAATTTCTTTTGTGCAAAATCATGTAGGTCTTTTTGGCGTTCTACCGTGTAAACCCAAGCGTTCATAGCGACCAGAACAGCAGTCTGGTAACCGCTTCCGGTACCGATCTCGAGGACTTTTTCCTTATCGTTAAGTTCAAGAAGTTCTGTCTGTTCCGCAACAGTCGATGGATGAGAAATCGTCTGTTTTGCAAGTATCGGAAAAGCGCGGTCTTCGTAGGCATAATCTTCAAAAATGCTTTCCAGAAAAAGATGTCGCGGAACATCATTCATTGCTTTCAAAACATTTCCGTCGGTTATCCCAATTTTATCCCGAAGATATTCTACTAAAATTTTTCGCTTTCCTTTATGTAAAAATGAATCCTGCATTGGACAAAAATACTGAATAGATTCGAGAAAACAGAACGCCGTTTTCAGATATCTGACATCTAATTATTATCTTTACCAAAATTTATTTTCTATGCTTAAAGCAGGTTTAGTTGGTGCCGGACATCTTGGCAAAATTCATTTAAGGTTATTGAATCAGTCGGAAAAATATGAACTCGTAGGTTTTCATGACGCTGACACTGAAAACGGTAAAAAAATTGAAGCAGAGTTCGGGTATAAATATTTCGCGCGTTTTGAGGAACTGCTCCAGGAAATCGATATGCTCGATATCGTAACTCCCACGCTATATCATTATGACTATGCGATGAAAGCGATTGAAAACCACAAACATTTTTTCATCGAAAAACCCGTTACGCAAACCCTGAAACAGGCCGAAGAAATTTTATACAAATGCCGGGAATACGGAATTAAAGCTCAGGTTGGCCATGTTGAAAGATACAACCCTGCGTTTATAGGTTCCCGCGATTATATTCAGGATCCCATGTTTATTGAAATTCACCGTTTAGCAGAATTTAATCCCCGCGGAACTGATGTTTCTGTAGTTCTGGATTTAATGATTCATGATTTGGATATTCTACTTTCTATCGTAAAATCTAAGGTTAAAAATATTCATGCCTCCGGTGTTGCTGTAGTATCGAAATCCCCGGATATCTGTAACGCGAGAATTGAGTTCGAAAACGGCTGTGTAGCAAATTTAACGACCTCCAGAATTTCAATGAAATCGATGCGCAAGTCCAGATTTTTTCAGAAAGACGCTTATATTTCTGTAGATTTTCTGGAGAAAAAAGCGGAGGTTATTCGCATGAAAGAAGCGCCCGAACATCCTACTGATTTCGATATGATCATTGAAAATGCTGAAGGTGAAAAAAACCAGATTATTTTTGAGTATCCAAACATCCAGGCCAATAACGCTATTTTAGACGAGCTCGAAAGTTTTGCTGACGCCATCACTGAAAATAAAAATGTAGAAGTTTCCCTGGAAGACGGTACTGAAGCTCTGGAAGTCGCACTGGAAATTGTAAAATTGATTTCATAACCTTGAAATTGAGAAAAATGAGGAAAATATTCTTTATCCTATTGGCTGTTATTTATACAACATCTTTTGCACAGGACTCCATAAATTTAAAAATTTATAGGGAAAACATAGGGAAAACCTACTACCTGTACGCCGATAATGAAGAGTTTGCTCCGGTTTCAGTCGAGTACACTTTTACCTCGGAAAACATGAGCTCTTCTCTCGCAGATAAAAGCATTCTGATAATTCCTGCAGCCAAAAAAAGACATCAGATAACTGAATTAAAACCAGTAGATCCCAACATGGGTACAAAATTTAATTATGATGTTTATTTTGTACTTGGTGATGTAAATATAACTGCGGTTAAGCACGATTTTGTTTATTCTCTTCCGTTTGAAAAAAACAAAAAGCATCAGATATACCAAGGCTACAACGGTTTTTTTTCCCATCATAACGCATTTTCACTCGATTTCAGTTTAAAAGAGGGTGAAAAGGTGAACGCAGCCCGAGGAGGTAAAGTAGTATCGGTAATTACAGGTAATTCTAAAAACTGCCAGACCAAAGAATGTGCAAAATATAACAACAGAATCGTGATTCTACATGATGACGGCACTTTAGCAGAATACGTACATTTAAAGTACGGCGGATCCGTCGTTAAACCTGGGGAAGATGTAGCCACCGGTCAGCTTATTGGATACAGCGGTAACACAGGATGGTCTAAAGGCCCCCACCTTCATTTTTCCGTATATATAAATAATATTGACGGTACCCGAACGTATTTAAAAACCAAATTTAAAGTAGCTGAAAGCAGTACGCCTATATACCTTTCGGAAAAACGTACTTATACCAACCTATAAACCATGAGGAAATATCTTTTACTCACCATAATTTTAGTTTCCGGGTTTTGTTTCTCGCAAAATTTAAAGAAAGAAATCCTTCAAATCACCAAAGGTAAAAACGCCACCGTTGCCGTCTCTGTACTCGATTTCGGGAATGATAAATCGGTACATGTCAACGGAAATAAGAAACTTCCGATGCTCAGTGTTTTCAAATTCCACATCGGTTTAGCGGTTTTAAATGAAGTTGACCACGGAAAATTAAATCTGGACCAGAAGATTTTCATTAAAAGATCTGATCTCTTAGAAAACACGTGGAGTCCGATCCGGGAAATATTTCCGGAAGGAAATATCGAAATGTCTTTAGGCGAACTCATAAAATTTACTGTTGCAGAAAGCGATAACAATGGCTGTGATATTCTGTTGCGATTAATTGGCGGGACTGAAACCGTCCAGAAGTTCATCAACAGCAAAGGAATCAGAAATTTCACCATAAGAGTTAATGAAGAACAGATGCACCAGGGTTTTGAATTCATGTACCTGAATACTACTACCACAAATTCCGTAAATCAATTGCTGAAAGATTTCCGTGATAAAAAGATTGTTTCGAAAACGTCTACTGATTTTATGATGACCACAATGCTGGAAACTTCTACCGGAAAGAATAAAATCGTTGCCCAGCTACCTAAGTCAATTCCGGTTGCCCACAAAACCGGCTCTTCCGGAATGAATGAAAAAGGTTTAACCATCGCTGAAAACGACATCGGTATTGTAACGCTTCCGGATGGTAGACATTACGCCATCAGCATCTTCGTTTCAGATTCTATGGAAAGTGCTGAGACTAATACTAAAATGATTGCTGATATTTCTAAAATAGTTTTTGATTATTTTAGCAAAAAATAGTTTTGATGAAGAAGATTTTCTCAATATTCCTGTTTTTCTTTTTTATTTTGGTTTTCTCACAGAAAAAATGGGAACTTAAATTCTATAATGAACTTGTCGGCAACGAATATCTAATTTATGCTGATAACAGCGAAGCTATGCCCATGTCGGTAAAGTTCAGTTTTAAAATGATTAATCTTAAAAGTTCACTTGCAAACGACAAAATTATCGTAGTTCCTGCCAATACGAAAAGATTTCTCGTGGCAAAAATTACACCTGTAAATCCCAGCGAAGGCAACCAGTTCTCATATACCACTACTTTTAATTTCGGAAATGCGGCTCAGGAAGATTTTGATGAGGATTATCTTTATTCCCTGCCCTTTTCGAAAGGAAAAACACATTTGATATTCCAGGGCTACTACGGGAAATTTTCGCACCAGAAAGATGCTGCACTCGATTTTGATCTTAGAATTGGCGATCCGGTTTTTGCCGCCCGAGAAGGAACTGTTGTTCTCACCGAAGATTCTAACCACCAGGGTTGTCCCACGATTTCGTGTGCAAAATTCAATAATAAAGTTCTGATTATGCACAGCGACGGCACCTTCGCCGATTACGCACATCTGAAATACAAAGGCGTTGTGGTAAAAAAAGGTGACGAAATCAAAAAAGGCCAACTCATCGGTTACAGCGGAAATACAGGATTTTCCAGCGGACCACATTTGCACTTTGGCGTTTTCATCAACAGAATTGATGGTACCAGAACTTTTATCAAAACAAAATTTAAAACTGCGCAGGGCGAAGGAATCCTGCTTGAAGAAGGAAAAACTTACACTAAAAACTATTAAATAAAAGAGGTTTTAAAAACCTAAAAAAAATTAAATATTATGAAGAATATCGTAGTTATCGGTGCCGGAACAATGGGCAACGGAATCGCGCACACTTTCGCACAAACCGGATTCACTGTAAATTTGGTTGATGTTTCAACTGAAGCGCTTGAAAAAGGCCTAAAAACCATCACCACCAACCTAGACAGAATCGTAGCGAAAGGAAACCTGACCGAAGATCAGAAAAACGAAACTTTAAAAAATATTTCCACATTTACCCAATTGGAAGATGCGGCAAAAAATGCTGATCTGATTGTAGAAGCCGCAACCGAAAACATCGATCTGAAACTGAGAATCTTCCGCCAGATGGATGAACTTGCACCGGAAAACTGTATTTTGGCAACCAATACTTCTTCAATTTCGATCACAAAAATTGCTTCGGTTACCCAAAGACCGGAAAAAGTAATCGGCATGCATTTTATGAACCCGGTTCCTATCATGAAACTTGTGGAAATCATCAAAGGCTACTCTACTTCGAAAGAAACTTTTGATGCAGTTTACGAAATGAGTAAAACTTTAGGAAAAGTTCCGGTTGAAGTGAACGATTATCCGGGTTTTGTGGCCAACAGAATTTTGATGCCGATGATTAACGAATCGATAGAAACATTGTATAATGGTGTTGCGGGCGTTGAAGAAATCGATACGGTAATGAAACTTGGGATGGCGCACCCAATGGGGCCGCTGCAGCTGGCAGATTTTATTGGTCTTGATGTTTGCCTCGCGATTCTGAATGTGATGTATGATGGATTTAAAAACCCTAAATACGCTCCAAATCCACTATTAGTAAATATGGTTACGGCAGGAAAATTAGGTGTAAAGTCAGGCGAAGGATTTTATGATTATTCTGAAACTAAAAAGGCAGAAAAAGTATCAAAAATGTTTTCGAAATAATATTCTGAGCATCAAAAAAACAAATAAATGCGGAGAAAATTACTTGAAAACCGGCTGCAGATTTTTTTGGTTATCGCAACTGTTGTGATGACCATTCTTCGCTTTCTGCTGAACGAAAAAGGAAGAACAAATCCCGATTCGATCCGTTTTATGCGGACTTCCAAATTATTCCCGGTAATTGATAATACCACCACGCCGATGGGCTATCCGTTGGGGTTAAAATTTTTTACGCTCTTTGGTTTCGATGAATTCTGGTCGAGTAAAATCATTGGGATTCTTGCGTATTTTTTCATTGTATTTTTCGCCTGGAAAAAGAAATTTTATCTGAAAGAAACCATCTTAACGGGCGGACTTTTCAGTTTTGTCTCTATTTTTTCTTATACCATGAGCGAATCGCTGATGTTGCCTATCGTTTTTGGTTTTCTGTATGTTGCCCGGCAAATTATCATCGGAGAGATTAAAGGCTCAAAAGCATTTATTTACCTGAGTTTAATGCTGATCCTGCTTTACAATATCCGTTATCCGGCGCTGTTCATCATCGGCGGAGTTTTACTTTATGGAATTTTAAATTTCCGAAAACATTACAGCAAAACATTTATTTTTTCCGGGATTACGGGGCTAGTTTTTGTGGTGCTTTACAAATTTCTTTTCATTGATTATTTTAATGAAACGTACGTGCAGCAGTTCCTGAATATAGGTCTTCATCCCACTTCAAAACTTTTGGCAGAGCTTTTCCAGGGAATGGCTACAACGTTCAATCCTTTTATTCATATCGCGAATCCGGCAGGCGGAATTATTAATTACGGAATTTACGGTATTGGTTTATTGAATATTTTGCTGCTGAGTTTTCTATTCATTAAAAACAAACTTTCGGAAACCGAACAGTTTTTAGTATTTATAGGAGTTATCGGTATTATGTGTTCATATTTTGTGCAGTATTTTTATTCGGTAAACGCGATTGATTATCGGCTAATGGCGCCATTTTCATTTCCGATTTGGCTGGTTTACTTCAAAAAAATCTATTCAGTTCTGGGTAAACTCACTTACGGAATTACGGTTTTAAGTTTAATGACCGGTTTTATTTTCACATGGTTATCCCGGGGAAATTATCTTGAAAACCGCCGCGAAATCACTAAATTTCTGAAATCTGAAAAAATGGAGAATGTTCCACTGAAGTTCTACATGGAAAATGAAAGAGAACTCGATAAAATACAGATCGCCGAACTTATCAGCACCGTAAACCCCAGAGTTAATGTGACTTTCAAAGCTGAAGACACGCTGAAAAAGAACACGTTAACCCAATATAAAGTTTTACAAAAAATAAAGATCGATACCAACCAGTTCCAATAATTTTTACTATTTTTGAGAAGTTAAATTTATTATTATGAAAGTACCAAAATTTTTATTAGCCGACAATTCAGATTTTCCTGAAGATTTATTTGTTGTTCATACGGAATATCCAAGATTTATCCTGAATGTAGAAGAGGAGGAAGTTGAATGGTTGGATGATTTGGAAGGTGACGATGAGGAAACGATGGCAGATGAAGCTACCAAAGTTGTAGAAGCAGCCTTCAAATGGTGCGACGAAGAACTCGCAAAATACGATGAAGAAGAAGACGAAGACTAAATAAAAAAACAAAAAAGGAACTCAATTGAGTTCCTTTTTTTATGTTCTTTAGAGTAAATTTCTACTGTTTATTGAATTTCATCAGAAGAAGATTTCCCTTATAAAGTTCCAGCGTGTTGCCGTTTACAACATATTTTGTTGCTTCATTCAGCATCCGGAAATAATTATCTTCAACTTCCATATTCTGGCAAGCCATTTTGGTGGCTCCCACGTTTTTTACAGCGAAATTTCCTGCAGTCGGATCCAGCGAGAGTTCACCGAAATAGCTGTTGCAGCCTCCGTTTCCTGTAATTTTATTTGATTCTACATTCAGGGTTGGAGTTTTGCCTTTTACCTCCTCCGCCAAAGTCCATTTTGTATTCGCAATATTTACCTGCGAACTCCCAACCTTCGAACTCGACATTGTAGAGCAGGAACCCATTACTGCAGCAGCGAATATTGCTAAAAAAACATGCTTCATCTTCTTTATTTATTTTATCAAATTTAAGTAAATAATATTTATTTAACCTCTATAAAGAAGAATTATTGTTTCTGAAGCATAAAAAAAGCATCTACAAACGAGATGCTTTTCTTCTATTTTGATGATTTTTTAAGATCTTAATTCTGCTGAGAATTCTTTCTGGAAAGTCTTGATCAGAGAATTCATCACTTCTGTAATCTCTTTCTCTTCCAAAGTTTTTTCTTCATTTAAAAGTTCGAAACTCATCGCATAAGATTTCTTGTTTTCCGGAAGATTTTTACCTTCATACACATCAAAAAGATTGATGTTTTTCAGATATTTCGACGGATTTTTCTTCGCTGCTTTGTAAAGTTCGGCGTAAGATATTTCCTTATCAATCAGCAAAGCCAAATCTCTTCTTATTTTATTGAATCTTGGAATGTCTACAAATTTAAGATTCTCTTTCGAGCGAAGTTCCTGACAAGCTTCCAGCTCTATTTCTGCGTAAAAACACTCCTGACTGATGTCTGCATCCCTGAGAAATTCCGGAGAAACTTTGCCTAATCTCGCAATGGTTTTTCTTTTGGAAACAAATTCAATCGCATCCGAAAAACGGGAATCTTCCAAAGGTTTTTCTTCGATATCAAGATTCAGTTTATCAAAAAGAATTTTTACGTAAGATTTAAGATAATAGAAATCTGTAGCAGATTTTGGCTGCAACCAGTTTTCGGCGGAATTTCTTCCCGAAACCAGCATTGCAAACTGCTTTCTTTCTTCGTATTTTGCTTTTTTATGATAAATTTTGCCCAGTTCAAAGAACTTGATGTCCTGGTTTTTTCTTTTGATGTTGTAGTCGGCATTCTCCAGAAGTCCTTCCAATAAAGATTTTCTCATAA
>JAHRWY010000098.1:0-6502 GCA_019104935.1 Kaistella sp. | reverse complement strand
GGCTTACCGCACCTGGGAATCCCATCGTTTTATAAAATTCGGTCTGCTTTGATCTTTTGATGACCTCCGACATTTTTTTGCCCACCATCAAATGCTGTTCATGAAATTCCTCGAAAAAACCGGCTTTATACCCGCCAAGATTGATGAAAAATAAATGATTTTCGGATTTCTCACTGCCTTTTTCCACGATTTTAATTTCGTAGCCATCAACAAATTTCACTTCCTGATAAGCATCAAGATGAAGGTCGTTGCCCGCTTCCGGCCAGAACTCTTTGATATAAGGAACCAAATCTTTCAGTTTTTCCGCGATGCCAAAAAACACATCATGCTGCTCAATCGTTCTGCCATGGACTGAAGCGCCGAGAAGGATATAAAACAATTTCATCTTTTAAGCTTCGTAAAATTCCAGCGGCAAAGCATCGGGATCCTGGGTGAAAAAAAATTTCCGGTCTGTAAATTCATCCACGCGGATGTCCTCACATACCAAACCTTTTTTCATGAGTTCATCTCGCTTTTCCTCCACATTCTTCACAGAAAAAGCCAAATGGCGCAACCCGCAACTTTCGGGGCGCGAAGGTCTTGCCGGCGGATTGGGAAATGAAAAAAGTTCAATCACATAATGCTCACCAATCCCCAGATCGAGTTTATAGGAATCCCGCTCTGCACGGTAAACTTCGCGCAAAATCTGAAGCCCTAAAATTTCGGTATAAAATTTTTTCGAGACCTGATAATCGGAACAAATGATGGCGATATGGTGAATTTTCATATTAAAGATTTATTTAAAACTGAGATTTTTCAGGATGGCCTCCGACTTCAGTTCGGTTTCGCGCCATTCTTTTTCGGGGGAACTTTCATCGGTAATGCCGCCTCCAACATAGATTAGGGCTGCATTTTTAAAGAATTCAGCGCAGCGAAGATTTACAAAATACTGAACATTTTCTGCGGTCTCGACTTTAATATAACCGGCATAGAAATTTCTTGGATGCGGTTCAAAATTTTCGATTGCATTCCGGCAGATTACCTTTGGAATTCCGCATACCGCAGGCGTAGGATGAAGTTCTGCAATGATTTTCTCCAAATCCTCTTCTGTGATTTTCGCTTTGAAATCGGTTCTTAAATGCTTGATGTTTCCGGACACATGGTCGTAAGTGTCGCTTTTATGAACTTCAGAAGCATAATTTTTCAGCGTATTAGAAATAAAAACTGTTACCGGTTTTTGTTCTTCAATTTCCTTATCTGTCCACTTTTCGTCCACAGGTATGGTTCCGGCAAGACTCATGGTTTGAAACTCCGACGTTCTTTTATCAAATTTTCCTAATAATTCTGAAAAAGCACCCAGCCAGCATTTTCCGTCTTTCATAAAAAAATACACAAAAGCGTTTTTGTAGGCTTCGCAAAGATTAAGAAATGTTTGGGAAAGACTGAGTTTCGAACCGTTGAATTCTACCAGTTTTCTTCTGGAAATCACCAGTTTGGAAAGTTGATTTTCTTTAATAAAGTCAATTACATTCAATAACTTCTTCTGATACTCTTCCGATGTTTCCTCTCTAAAATCAAGGAGTTCCATTTTCAAATCATCATTAAAGACTTCATGATTTAAAAAATCATTTACTGATATTGCTTGGACATTTCCTTTAAAATCAATTTTTTCTGACTGATCGAAGGACAGAAAAGACACCGCTTCAGAAGCCGAAGTTTCGTCGATAGTGTAAATAATTTCGGAAAAAGGAAATCTAAAGAAAATCATTTTTTATCTGGGCCGTGGAATGATATTATTGGTCATGGTGGTGTGATTGATCAGGTGACCATGTTCGTCGCGGATATCGATTTCGGAGACGTGCATGGTGTTTCCTTTGCGGATGAATCTCGCAGTTCCGGTGACCATTCCGTCTTTTTTGCTGCGTAAATGATTGGAATTGATATTGGTTCCCACAGGCACCACTTTCTCTGTATCTACGTGCAAAACAGAAAGACAGGAGCCAAGCGTTTCGGCCAGAACACAGTTTGCGCCGCCGTGAAGAATGCCGAAAGGCTGATGAACTCTTGGCGTTACCGGCATAGTGGCAGTAAGGGTATCATCGGTAACATCAGTGAAAATAATTCCCAGTGTTTTACCTAAATTATCGCCGCCCCAATTGTTGAGCTGGTGCAGAATTCCGTTCTTTTTATCTTCGGTCATCATTTAGTTTTTAATAGATTTTAGGATTCCATTTTTCAGGATATTTGGGTGTAATTTTTTTGTAATAATCTTCCATTTCCTGCATAATATCTTCGAAAGAGCGGGTTTCGAGATCTTTCACCGAAATTTCATAGCCAAGATGAATCTGTTTCGTTCTGAAATCGCCTGCTGCCACAATAATCGGAACTTTTGCCGCCATCGCCATGTGATAAAAGCCTTTGCGCCATTTCGGCACCCAACTTCTTGTTCCTTCCGGGGTAATCACCAGACTGAAATCTTCTTTTTTGAACTGATCAACTACAAATTTCACGAGGTCGTTTTTCTGGGAACGGTCGATCCCGATTCCGCCCAGCGCTTTTACCACTCCGCCGTACCAGGCTTTTGTGTGCTGGTCTTTGATAATGATTTTCAGCGGTTTATCCAGCGCCCAATAGGCAAGATTGCCGAGAAGATATTCCTGGTTAGACGTGTGCGGCGCAACGACAAGAATGCAGCGGTTCAGGTTATTAACGTCGCCTTCGAGAACAATTTTCCAGCCGATAAGTTTCAGGATGAGTTTTCCGATGAGTTTTTTCATATCAATTGATTCCGGGAAAGGAATTTAATTTTACTGTTTCTTATTAAACAAAAAAGTATAACCAAAGGTATTGGTTATACTTTACAAATATATTGAATTAAAATTCTAACTAAAATAAATTGCTAACGAAATCAATGATTCTCATCGCGATTTCTAAAACGAACTGTACCATGATTGAGGTTTTTGAGTGTGATTAATAACTTGATTAAATTCGCGTTACGAAATTAGTATTTTTTTTAATGAAAATACCAATCCGGATGTTAAATTTTGGTTAAACCCGAAATGAACAAGCGAAAAGCGGATTTTTCTGTGGAGCAGATCCTCCGCCTTTGCTCATCCACTCTCATTATTTGGTTTTAATGGATATTTCTTTCTTTCCGTCTTTAATGGAGATGTCAACATTTTCCATTTTGCCCATATTTGTTTTCATGGAATCGATGATCTTATCTGCAGCGGCTTTCGGCATTTTGGTACCGTTGATTATCACGCTGTCTTTATCTGCGGAATTATATTGAATGGTTGATCCGTTGATCTTGATTTTGTTTTTCTCGATCACCACACTGTGCGCATCGTCGTCATCGTCTTCCACTCCGTCGCCATCCAGATCACCGTCCAGATTCAGTGCATTTTCTTTCACTTTGAAAACTTTGGTGCTCATCGGAACTACCAGTTCATAGTTTACATGGTAATCGCGGAAGCGGTCCTGGTAAGGGTATTTTACAAAATTGGGCAGTAAGATTTTGTTATCCTGAATTTCTACCGGTACATTCAGCTGGATCGGAATATTATAGCCCTTCCCTTCTTTTTTTATGATTAAATATGGCGCCGTAGCAGTTGCGCTTCTAGTTACATCAACGTAAGGATAATCTTCTTCGTAAACCATCTGCTTGTCTGAAAAAATATCGTCATCGTAAGCGGTGAAGTTCTGCGGAATCGTGATTTGCTTCACATCAATATACAGACTGTCGGAAGTGGTATTGATGGCTACATTCTCCGTATCTTCTTTATGGCCTTTGTAAATCATGTCTTTTTTGGCCATGTTAATTCCGAAATAAGTTCCGAAAGCGATAAGAATCAGCAATAACGCACCGAGTACATATCCTACATTTCTGAGCTGTGTTTTAGGAGAAATGAGTTTAATGGAAAGTAAACTGAAGAGAATTGCGGGGATAAGTGTCCCGATCAGCATCATGGCGTACAGCACATTGCTCATTCCGCCATCTTCGAAAAGGAAATTGAATTCACGCATCGGTGAGAGCTCCATACTTCCGAAAAGTCCGAAGATAAAGAATGCTCCAATGATGCAACCTAATGCCATCAATCCGAAGATTCCGCCCAGAATGTAACGGATTACATTCCAGATTCCGCTTCCCGCGTTGTTGATATAAGGCTTGTTTTCGTTATAGATTTCTCCGACCCTCTGCGTAGATTCATTCGCAAACTGCACGAGTTTGTTTGATTCGTTTTTCAGATTGTCGAAGTTCATGGGCTTTCCCTTCATTTTCAGGAAATCTGTTGCGGTTTCTGCTTTTGGTAATACGATCCACAGAATTACATAAATCAAAATAATCAGTGAAGTTGAAATTGCTGCCGTGAAAACTCCAAGGATTGCAATTCCTAACCAAATGGCGCGCATGGCGCTTACATCCATTCCCACGTAATGTGCCAAACCTGCGCATACGCCTGCGATTTTCTGTTTTTCCGGATCGCGGAAGAGCTGTTTCTGGCCGCTGAAAGTTCCTGTAGTTTTATGGTCTCTTCTTGAAGATTTTTCAGAAAAATAAGCCTCTTCCTGCTCTTCAATCTGCTCCGGTTTTCCGATTTGTGAGATCACTTTCTCCACATCGGTATCGTTGATGACTTCACGTTTTCCTAAAGTATCTTTGAAGATTTCAACCATCCGGATTTCTATGTCGTGCATTACCTCATCCGCTTCGTTTGCATCCAAAGAGCTTCTGAGCGCCGCAAGATAATCGCTGAGTTTAATATATGCGTGTTCCTCTATTGTGAATGAGAAACCGGCAAGTCCTATTGAGAGTGTCTTGTTCATAGTTTTAAGAGTTTGGGAGGAACGAACTTTCAGGCGCGTCCGTCGGGTTATTGTTTTTAGTAATTTGGTTTACTGAGTCGGTAAGTTCTTTCCAGGTATTCAGCAGTTCTGCAAGGAATAGTTTGCCTTTTTCTGTGATCTGGTAGTACTTTCTTGGCGGGCCTCCGGTGGATTCTTCCCATCGGTAAGCGAGAAATTCGCCGTTTTTGAGTCTTGTGAGGAGGGGATAAAGAGTTCCTTCCACCACATCCAGTTTTCCTTTTTTGAGTGCATCGATCAGATCAGAAACATACATTTCTTTTCTGTCGATCAAACTCAAAATACAGAATTCCAGAATTCCTTTTCGCATTTGCGCTTTGGTGTTTTCTGTGTTCATATTATTTTAGGTTATTAATTGGTTCTAATTTGCGTGGGATTTTCATCCTATCAATCTTACAATGCAAAGATATATAATTTATTTAGTATTATGCAATACAAAGTAGTAAAAAATTTAAAATTTTTTAAAAATTCTTTCTTGATGTATTTTTGAAAACCTTTAAAAACTAATATTATAAGCACTTTAAAACGATTTTACCATTTAGATTAAACAAAAAAAATCCGCCTCATTAATGAGACGGATTTAATTATTTAGTAATTAAAGATTAAAACATTACTTTTTAATCGTCTTGATTGATTTAGCAGAACCATCCTCCATGTGTAATGTCACGATATACATGCCGGTCTTAAGATCCGAAAGGTTAAGTTGAGTAGCTACTTTCATATTTTTCACTAATCTTCCTGCCACATCGCTCACAGATACAGATTTTACTCCTTTCACATCTGAAATATTTAAAACATCGTGGAATGGATTAGGATAAGCAGTAACTTTAGCTTTATCAACATTTGAAGTTCCCGTAGTAGCTGAATTCACCTGAATTGTATAATCTTCAACCTGGCCATAGCTTGACCCAGTGGTAACACAAGCATTTGCAAAGTCGCTTAAATTAGGCTCAGTATTTGGTCCGCTACTTCCATAAAAAGCAGATTTTACTCTCATTCTTGTCTGTCCAAGTTTTGCATTTTCAGGAACTACGATTGATCCTACCGCTGGAGTTCCGGTAACTCCGTTTGATCCTAATACAAAGACAAAGGTTTCAGGAGTTGTAAAATATTTCTCACTGGCATCATCAAAATCCCCATCTTGGTTCCAGTCAATAAATACAGCAAAGAAATGTCTGAATGTAGTCCCGTCTGTATTCGCATTCATTGAAATAGGATAAGTCGTATTTGTCAACACCGTCCCTATTTTATCCAGGAAGAATTCGTGGGCAGGGCTTCCGCCTACCGCTGCAGAAGTTGTATTGTTAATGCCTGCAAAAGTTACGTTCGTTGTAGGCTCCACTGTAGAATATGTTAGTGGTCCACAATACTGAACTGTGGTAGTGGTGAAACTGATCTCTGTACATCCTGCAGCGTCGCCAACAGTGTTATACGGTACTACCTTTAAGTAATACATAGTGTTAGCCTGTAAAGCGGGCTTATAAGTAGTCCCGGTAACTACAGTTCCGTTTGCAATGTCGGTTCCTCCAGGAGTGGTGCCAATATATATTTTATATCCTGCCGCATACTGAGCTGCAGCCCAGGTTATTGTTCCGTTTGCAGGGAAATCTGTAGATCCGGCAACAGGCAGACTAACATTCGTACAAAGTGGTGCTGA
>JAHRWY010000020.1:0-3536 GCA_019104935.1 Kaistella sp. | reverse complement strand
CGGAAGCTCGTCGTAACTTCTAACTTTCGTAATATCTTCAGTCCAGCCTTCAAGCTCCTCGTAAATCGGCTCGTACTTATAAAGTTTTGTTGTGGAAGAAGTGAAATAATCGATGATTTTTCCGTCCTCAGTTTTATATTTAGTTGCAATTTTAATTGTTGGAATACCGGAAAGAACGTCTAATTTAGTGATTACCAGATTATTGATTCCATTGATCATCGTCGCATGTTTCAGCGAAACCAGATCGAGCCAGCCGGTTCTTCTTGGCCTTCCGGTAGTTGCCCCAAATTCGAAACCAATCTGTCGGATGTTTTCGCCCAGCTCATTATCGAGTTCTGTTGGGAAAGGTCCTTCACCTACTCTGGTGGTGTAAGCTTTTGCAACTCCGATTAAATTCTGCAGACTTGTCGGGGGAACACCCGCACCAGAACAAACTCCACCGGTAGTAGGCGAAGAAGAAGTTACATAAGGATACGTCCCGAAATCGATATCAAGCATTGCAGCCTGCGCGCCTTCAAAAAGAATGTTTTTTCCGTCGTGGATGGCCTGGTTAAGTTCAACTTCAGTATCTACGATTCTGTCTTTCAGTTTTTCACCCAGCTCGAGGAATTCTTTATAAATTTCATCAAATTCTAAAGTGGGTTTTTCAAAATATTTCTCGAAAAGAGAATTTTTAATTTTAAGATTTTTACGGATTTTTTCTTCCAGAACTTCAGGATTCAGCAAATCTACCATTCGGATGCCGATTCTGGCGATTTTATCTTCATAACACGGTCCGATTCCTTTTTTTGTGGTGCCGATGTGCGTTCCGCCGGCTTCTTCTTCACGGTAGGTGTCGAGTAAAATATGGTAAGGCATAATCACGTGCGCTCTGCGGCTGATAAAAACATGATCTGTTTTCATCCCTTTTTCTTCAATTTGCCCGATTTCTTTAAGAAATGCTTTAGGATTTACTACAACTCCGTTGGCAATGATACATTTCCCTTTACACTGCAGAACACCGGATGGAAGAAGATGCAATACAAATTTTTCTTCACCCGCATACACTGTATGTCCTGCATTATCACCGCCCTGAAAGCGTACCACGTAATCGGATTTTGCCGATAAAACGTCTGTTATTTTACCTTTACCTTCGTCCCCATACTGAAGACCTACAACTACATAAGTTGACATATTTTACTTTTTTTTAGATTTCTACAAAAATAGATTTAATTAAGGTTTTGCGCAAAAGTTTTAACTCTAAATAATACCATCAACCTCTGTAAATGAATCAATTTGAATGGTCTGAAATTTATAATTCAAAAAAATTCCTTAAAAAACCTTAAATTTGCATTTTGTAAATATATATGGAGTCCATTCAAATTCACGACAAAACTTTTGTTCCGTATCTTAAAGATGCTGAAATCCAGGAAATCGTAAAAGCAACCGCGCTAAAAATCTATGAAGATTACAAAGATGAAACCCCAGTGTTTATTGGTGTTTTAAACGGCGTGATTATGTTTTTTTCTGACCTGCTGAAACACTATCCCGGGAAATGCGAAATCGCTTTCATCCAGATGAGTTCTTACGCCGGAACCCAATCTACGGGAATCGTATACCAGAAAATGGAACTTACAAAAGACATCAAAGACCGCCATATTATTTTAGTTGAAGACATTGTAGACACCGGAAACACGGTAGAAAGCCTATTTCAGTATTTCACCGAAACCCAGCGTCCCAAATCGGTAAAATTAGCCTCTTTCCTGCTGAAACCTGATGTTTACCAGAAAGAATTTAAACTTGATTACATCGGCAAGGAAATCCCGAACAAATTTGTTTTGGGTTACGGTCTGGATTATGATGAACTGGGCAGAAACCTCAGAGATTTGTACCAACTTGAAGAAGGCAGGATTAACGAATAAGTAAAAATTGAGTATCAACACTCAAATTCAAAATATAAATCTAATAAAATGATAAACATCGTTCTCTTCGGTCCTCCGGGAAGTGGAAAAGGTACGCAAGCACAAAATCTGATTGAAAAATTCAATCTGAAACAAATCTCTACCGGTGACCTGTTCCGCTACAACATGAAAAACGGCACAGAACTGGGCAAACTCGCTAAATCCTATATCGATAAAGGCGAACTTGTACCCGATCAGGTAACCACCGATATGCTGATTGATGAAGTAAAAAAACCGACTGATACTAACGGTTTTATTTTCGACGGCTATCCAAGAACTGCAAACCAAACAGAAGCGCTGGAAAAAATCGTCAAAGAACTTCTGAATGATGAAATCTCCGTTTGCCTTTCTTTGATCGTAAACGATGAAATTTTGGTAGAAAGACTTTTGAAAAGAGGCGAAACCAGCGGAAGAACAGATGATTCGAATGAAGAAATCATCAGAACAAGAATTAAAGAATATTATACAAAAACTGCAGAAGTTGCAGAACTTTACAAGCAGCAGGGCAAATACGTTGAAGTAAACGGCGTAGGCGGAATTGATGAAATTTCCGAAAAACTCTTTGCAGAAGTAGAGAAGATTAAATAAAAAAGCCAATAAAGTAAGACGCGGAATTTTCGCTAAAACTTAACTTCAGTAAGGCAGATCAACCGATTCAGGAAGAACTTCAAAAGTTTTTAACTGAAATCAGAATTTTATAAATATGTCAAATTTCGTAGATTACGTAAAAATCCATTGTAAAAGTGGTCATGGCGGTGCAGGCTCTGCACATCTCCGCCGTGAAAAATATATACCCAAAGGCGGTCCCGATGGTGGTGATGGCGGAAGAGGCGGCCACGTAATCATGAAAGGAAACGCTCATGAATGGACGCTTTTACCTTTGCGGTTTACCCGACACATTAAAGCGGAACGCGGTCACAACGGACAGAAAAACCAGCTCACCGGCGCTTACGGTGAGGATGTTTACATTGAAGTTCCTATCGGCACCATTGCGAGAAATGAAGAAGGCGAAATTATTGGCGAAATTATGGAAGACGGCCAGGAAATCATCATTATGCATGGTGGAAAAGGCGGTCTTGGAAACGAACATTTCAAATCTGCAACCAACCAGACACCACGGTATGCGCAACCTGGACTTCCGGGTGAAGAAGGTTTTGTTACTTTCGAGTTGAAACTTTTGGCAGATGTGGGTCTTGTAGGTTTCCCAAATGCAGGAAAATCTACCCTTTTAGCAGCAGTTTCCGCAGCGAAACCAAAAATTGCAGATTATGCGTTTACCACGCTTACTCCCAATTTAGGAATTGTAGATTACCGGAATTACAAATCTTTTGTAATGGCCGATATTCCCGGAATTATTGAAGGTGCAGCAGAAGGAAAAGGTTTAGGGTACCGGTTTTTAAGACATATCGAGCGAAATTCAATTCTCCTATTCTTAATTCCGGCAGACGCTGAAGATTACTATAACGAATTCGAAATTTTGGAGAATGAACTTAAAAAATTTAATCCAGAACTTTTGGATAAGGATTATATCATTTCCATTTCCAAATCTGATATGCTGGATGAAGAACTGAAAGAAGAAATTTCAAACAAATTCCC
>JAHRWY010000286.1:0-10749 GCA_019104935.1 Kaistella sp. | reverse complement strand
CCAATTACTGAGTCAGGTTAAGTATGAGGTGTCTACTGGAGGTTTGCCAGGATATTTAAAAATGTTTGGCTATGCTCCTATAGCTATTTTTATGACAATTTGTTCATACTTGTTTTTCTGCAGTTTCAATGATGCAAAAACAAAAAAGAAATTTATTGTTATAGCAGTTATAGCAGGATTCTGTTCTTTAGGTAAGGTAATATTTACGCTGGATAGACTTCCTATTCTATCGGTTTTTATAGTACTATTCTTTTACTCTATTAGAATAAGAAAATCCAATTTTAAGACAATAGCATTAGTGGTTGTTTCTTTTATTGTATCTTTTTTTCTGTTGAAATTTGTAACATCCACTAAAATGAATAATATGTCGATTTTAGATTTTTTATCTTTATATAGTGGTTTGGGTATTGTAAATTTCCAATTACTTTTAAATAATTTTAGTGAGTGGTCTTATGGTTTAAATTCATTTTTTCACCCGTTTTACTTTATTGGAAAAGCTTTTAACTATAATATTCACATACCAGCGGCACAGGATAGTTTTTGGGGAGGACCCCAGTATTTTTATTCTTATCTTTATATGGATTTTGGTTACTATATTTTTTTAATAGTACCATTATTGGGTGGTATTTTATGTTATTATCATAATAAAGTATTAAATCATAATCCTATTGCAATAAGTATATATTTTATAATGTTGTTTTGTATTTGTACAACAATTGTAATTCCGATTTTTAGAGCTGTAGAGTTTTGGTTGATGATTATTATAAGTATTATGATATATAAAATGATTAGTTTTTCTAATTATAAAACCTTTTTATGAAAATAGTTTTTGATAATATCATTTATTCATTACAAAAATCTGGAGGGGGTTCCGTCTATTGGACAGAACTTGTAAAGAGATTTATGAAATCGGATTCTATCCGTAAAAGAAGACAATTGTATTTTCAACAAAAATTACTAAATTTATAACCTAAAATACTCCTTAAGGATTTATTCCAAAATGTCTAAGTTAGTTTGAAGACATACAACTGTTGTATTTATTGCGATTATTAGAACTGTTGTAGAACTGTTGAATTTTGGCTAATGCTGGTAATTTGTATTTTATCTTATGGTCTTGTTTTTTATAGAATTGTTAATAATTAGATAATAAAGTGAAAATTATTTTAGACAATATTATATTTTCGTTACAGAAGTCGGGTGGTATTTCAACTTTGTGGGGCGAGTTCATTTTATATTTGCAATCGATAAATATAAAGAGATTCTTTCTTGAATACCCGAATAGCAATGTAAATATTGTAAGGCAAGAATTGCATATCGACAAAAATGAATGCAGGGCAGTTAAAACAGCAATTTTACCGATAACAAGATTTTTTAACCCACAAGTAACGTTTAAAAGCAAACACATTTTTATTTCCTCCTATTATCGTTACTCAAGAAATCCCAATTCCATTAATGTAACTATTGTTCATGATTTCACATATGAGTACTACCGTAAAGGGATGGCACGGTGGATTCACACCCTCCAAAAACGAAATGCTATACGTCATTCGAAAGGAGTGATATGTATTTCAGAAAACACAAAAAAAGATCTTCTTAAATTTTGTCCTGAAGCTGGGAATAAAAATATTACCGTCATTCATAACGGGGTTGCAGATGTTTTTAAGCTGATCACACATAAATTTAGTTGGAAGGAAATCAAAACAAACCTACATTCATTAGACAATAAAAAATGCATTTTATTTGTTGGAAGCAGGGCTGGATATAAAAATTTCCAACTTGCAGCGGAAGCATTTTCAAAACTTTCTTCGGAATACCATTTTATAATTGTTGGACCACGGTTTACAATAAAAGAAACCAGGAACTTGCAATTACTGGTACCGGAAGATAGATATACTATTCTTGAAAATGTAAGTAATCATGATCTCAACAAGATTTATAATAGTTGTTTTGTGCTGCTTTATCCTTCAGCTTATGAAGGCTTTGGTATACCTATTTTAGAAGCGATGACCACAGGGCTCCCGGTGATTGCGATGAAAACAAGTTCCATTCCAGAAGTTGTGGGAGATGCGGCTTTACTTCTTAAGACAGATCAACCAGAAGAAATTGTAGCAAAAATCACACAGTTAGATGACGTGCATCTGTATGAAAAGTTGCGATCCAGAGGGTTGGAGCAATCTGCAAAATTTAGTTGGAAAAATACGATGGAACAGTATATTGAATTTTTTAAAAAGCTTTATAACGAAAATTAATATATATATTTGTAATTATGAAAAAAGTAATTGTACTTGGTGGCGGTGGTTTTATAGGCGGTCATCTTGCAAAAAGGTTAAAAAATGAAGGTTGCCACGTTCGCATATGCGATATCAAAAGGCATGAATACTTTAAACAGGATGAAATTTGTCACGAATTTATTTTGGGTGATCTTACTGATCCCGCAGTTGTCAAACTGGTAATTGAGGAAGGAATAGACGAAGTTTATCAACTTGCTGCCGATATGGGTGGCGCATTATACATTTTTACAGGAGCTCATGATGCGGATGTCATGCATAATTCTGCGACAATCAATCTTAACGTTGCAAGGGAATGCGTGCTTAAAAAGGTGGGAAAAGTTTTTTATTCATCGTCTGCATGCATGTACCCGGAACACAACCAGTTAGACCCCGGCAATCCAAATTGTGAAGAAAGCTCAGCCTATCCTGCAAATCCCGATTCGGAGTATGGATGGGAGAAATTATTTTCCGAAAGAGTTTTTATGGCTTACCATCGAAATTATAATCTGAATGTTAGAATCGCTAGATTCCATAATATTTTTGGGCCACAAGGAACATGGACAGGTGGTCGAGAAAAGTCACCCGCTGCTATGTGCCGCAAAGTAGCAGAAGCAAATGATAAAAGTGAAATTGAAGTATGGGGAGACGGTCAGCAGACGAGATCGTTTCTATACGTAGACGAATGTGTCGAAGCTGTGCTAAGACTTATGAAATCCGACTTTATGGGTCCTGTCAATATTGGTAGTGAAGAGATGGTTTCTATAAATGAACTCGCTCAAATGGCTATCGATATCTCTGGAAAAGATTTAAAAATTAAAAATTTGGATGGTGAAGCGTTTTATGAAAAATATGGTTTTAAATGCCCTCTTGGCGTAAAGGGAAGAAACTCTCATAATAAACTTTATAAAGAAAAAGTAGGATGGGAAGTTTCTATGCCATTAAGAACAGGAATGGAAAAAACTTATGTTTGGATTGCTGAACAAGTGAATAAAAGACAAAATAACGTGTAACTATGAAAATAAGCATTATAACCGTTTGTTGGAATAGTGAAAAATTTATCTCTGATGCAATGCAATCGGTTTTGGATCAAGATTATACGGATATTGAATATATCATTGTGGATGGGGCATCCACCGACAGGACTTTGGAACATATTCGAAAATACCAAAGTAAATTTGGGGATAGAATGAAGTGGATTTCAGAAAAAGATAAAGGTATCTACGACGCAATGAATAAAGGTATTCAAATGTCGAGCGGAGAAGTCATCGGAATATTAAATTCCGATGATTTTTACGTAGACAATAAAGTGATTTCCAAAGTAATGTCGATTTTTAAAAACACGAGAGTGGACGGAGTGTATGCTAATCTTTTCTACGTTGATCCTGAAACTCTTAAAATTAAAAGGAAATGGATTACAGGCTTACAAAGATCTTTCAGTTCGGGATGGCATCCTGCACATCCTACATTTTTTGTCACCAAGGAATGCTATAACAGATTTGGTTTGTTCGATACATCCCTGCCAATTGCAGCAGATTTTGAGCTTATGCTTAGGTTTGTTGAAAAAAATAAAATCAAGCTTTCATATTTTTCGGAATTTATACTTAAAATGAGATTAGGCGGAGAATCGAATAAAAGTATAAAAAATATTCTTAAAGGAAATCGAGAAATTTTACAAGCTTTCAAAAAAAACAAAATACCTTACGGTATAGGTTATACACCAAAGCGGTGGATTTCTAAAATAATACAATATTTTTAGTTCTTAGTCAAATGTCCGATATCTTCCTTTTCGGTGCCAGTGGTTTTTTAGGCTCTCATCTTCAATCAAAATTAGATGGTGAGGTTATTGGCGTTAATATTCGTCAGCAAAACTGGCAGGAAAATATCCCTGATGATGCAAATGTGTTTATCAATTGCATTGGCAAAGCCCACGATCATAACGGGACAGCGACCGAACACGATTTTTATTTTGCCAACTATGAATTAGTGAAAGTTCTTTTTGAAGAATTTCTAAAATTCAATGCACAAATTTTTATTCATATTAGTTCCATTGCAGCAGTAGAAGAGAACGAAAGAAAGGAAGTTCTCACCGAAGATTCAGTTGGAAATCCCCATTCTCATTACGGAAAATCGAAGAAAGCAGCGGAAGAATATTTACTCAAACAAAGCCTTCCGTCCGGGAAAAAGATTTTTATCCTCCGTCCAACCATGATTCATGGGGAAGGTGATAAAGGAAATCTCACTTTATTGTACAAAATTATTTCCAAAGGAATTCCGTATCCATTAGGAGCTTTTAAGAATTCAAGAACCTTTATTTCGGTTGATAATGTGGTCTTTTTAATAAATGAAATTATTAAAAAGCATAAAGAAATGGAAAGTGGAATTTATCATATCAGCGATGATGAGTCGCTTTCCACCCAAAAAATCATTGAGATCATTGGTACAGCGAAAGGAAAGAAGCCTCTCATTCTCTCACTTCCAAAGTTTTTAATTAATGGTCTTGCAAAAATGGGCGATATGATTTCGCTCCCTATTAATTCCAAAAGGTTAAAGAAGATGACCTCCAATCTGATCGTTTCCAACCAAAAAATTAAAACCGCGTTAAAAATAGAAAACTTACCTTTGTCTGCAGAAGAAGGTCTGATAAAAACCATAAAATCTTTTAAAAGCAAAAGTTGATTTAAGGGTTCAATCCTTACAAAAGCTTTGTACTTGATCTGTTATGTTTTAAGCCTTATGAACAACTTTAGATGGGATTAATAATGAATCAAAACAATGATTCCTGAAAAGAAAATGATAAAATAATACACTCAAAACCTCAAAACCTCATAACCTTATAACCTTATAACCTTATAACCCCATAACCCCATAACCCCAAGATGATCCGCTTTTTCGATATTATATTCTCGTTTTTTGGTCTGCTCTTCCTATCGCCCGTTATGATGGTTTTGTACATCATTGGGCTTTTCGATACCGGTTCGCCCGTTTTTGTACAGGAAAGGGTCGGGAAGGGTAAAAAGCCGTTTAACCTTTATAAATTCCGTACAATGGAGGTGAACACAAAATCGGTAGCCACACATTTGTCGAGCAGTTCTTCCGTAACCAAATTTGGCAGCTTCCTTAGAAAATCGAAACTCGATGAACTGCCCCAATTGATAAATGTACTGAAAGGCGATATGAGTCTGGTGGGACCGAGGCCCAATCTTTTTAATCAGACCGAACTGATTGAAGAGCGCGATAGAAGGGGAGTTTACAGCGCCGTACCGGGCATTACGGGCTTGGCGCAAATCAACGAAGTGGATATGTCCACCCCAAAGAAACTCGCCGAAATGGATGCCGAAATGCTGCGCAGCCTGTCAGTATCCAGTTATTTTAAATATATTTTTGCCACAGTGGGCGGAAAAGGCCAGGGCGACCGCATCGTGAAATAAATTTTTAGAAAACTTTTTTGCAAAATCACTGACAGTAAAATTTGTATGATTCCCATTTCCTGTCAGGAAAATTGTGGACAGCAAGCCCTTAAATAAATTTTATATTTTTATTTTCTTTATAATCAGGGTTGAAATTGTATCAAAACGGGATAAAAAGAATTTTGGATGTTTTAATCTCATTGGCAGGGCTTACGGTTTTAAGTCCTGTATTTTTGTTGTTAGTCCTGTTGGTGCCCTGTTTTTTAAACGCCTCGCCTTTCTTTATCCAGAAAAGACTGGGAAAAGACGGAAAGATTTTCAGGATCATAAAGTTCCGCAGCATGACCGGTGAAACGGACGCCTCCGGAAATCTTTTACCCGATGACAAACGTACCACCGCTTTCGGAAGATTCCTCAGGAAATCTTCTTTGGATGAAATCCCGCAGCTCATCAATGTTCTGAAGGGTGATATGTCTTTGGTGGGCCCAAGACCCATGCTGCCTTTTTATAATGCTTTATACAGCAGTTTTCAGATGCAGCGGAATAGGGTGAGACCGGGAATTACCGGTCTGGCGCAGGTCAGTGGCAGAAATCAAATTTCCTGGTACACACGGTTTCGGTTGGATGTCTGGTATGTCAGTCATGTGAGTTTCTGGCTGGATATGCATATTTTGCTGCGCACGTTTCAGCAGTGGTTTAAGGGTAAAAATGTTGAACATACACGCCATATTCCCCAGGAGTTTGAAGGAAATCCTTAGTTTTCACCATTTTGCTTAAAATCAGTACTTTTACAAAAAAAATGGTCTTGGAAATACGCAGCGGGATTCTTCTTTCACCACCTCATTTGGCCGGTAATGAGTTACAGTTCGTAAAATTGGCGCTGGAGCAGAGCAGGTGGGCTTCGGGTGGTGAAAATTTGGATGTTTTCGAACACCGTTTAGACTGTTTTCTGGGTTCAGGATATTCTGTGGGATTGAGCTCCGGTACGGCAGCCATCCATCTAGCCCTCATCATTCTGGGCGTAAAACAGGGTGATGAAGTCCTCTGCCAGTCCTTCACGTTTTCGGCCTCCGCAAACCCGATTACCTATGTCGGCGCAAAGCCTGTATTCATCGACAGTGAGCCGGAAACCTGGAACATGTGTCCGGAAGCCCTGGAGGAAGCCATAAAAGACAGAACTGCAAAAGCCAAAAAGCCAAAGGCCATCATCGTCGTACACCTTTATGGCATGCCGGCGAAAATGGATGAGATTACGGCTGTCGCAGCAAAGTACGAAATCCCTTTGGTGGAAGATGCGGCAGAAGCCTTGGGATCAGCCTACAAAGGCCAGAAATGCGGGACTTTTGGGGAGATGTCGGTGTTGAGTTTCAACGGCAACAAAATCATCACCACCTCGGGCGGCGGCGCTTTGGTCTGCAGAAATTTGGAACACAAAAATAAGGCGGTGTTTCTTTCCACCCAGGCCCGCGACCATGCACCGCATTACCAGCACTCGGAAATCGGTTACAATTACCGGATGAGCAATATTTCTGCCGGAATAGGGCGCGGACAGATGGAAGTGTTGCCGCAGCGTGTAGAAGCCAGACGGAAAAATCATGAATTTTACAAGGAACTGTTCAGGAACATAGAGGGCGCAACCGTTTTTACGGAACCCGGTGCGGACTTCTATTCCAATCACTGGCTTTCTGCCGTCATCATCCGTCCTGAAATCGCCGGTTTTACGAGGGAAGACCTGAGACTGAAATTTTTGGAAGACGATATTGAATCCCGCCCCCTTTGGAAACCGATGCACCTCCAGCCGGTGTTCGCTGATGCACCTTATTACGGAAAAAAAGTTGCGGAAGAACTCTTCGAAAATGGTCTTTGCCTGCCATCAGGGTCTAATCTGACGGATGAAGACCGAGAGCGGATTGGCAGAGTGGTGGAAAGTTTAGCTTAGTTCTATTTGCGCTTTTCACTGGCAGTACCATTTATAGTTTTATAAAAGGAAATTGACTACATTTATACTGTGAAAAGAATAACCGATTTACTTTTTTCAATTGTTGGAACCGTGGTGACTCTTCCTTTATTCATGGTTGTCATATTTGTATTAATATTTGAAAATAAAGGGAAAAAAGTTATCTTTTCGCAGATTCGGATAGGGAAGTTTGGTAAACCATTTACAATTTACAAGTTCAAAACCATGAGTGATGAAAATGGAAACATCACTCCTTTTGGAAGGTTTCTTCGCAAAAGTAAATTGGATGAATTGCCTCAGTTTTTCAATATCATGAAAGGGGATATGAGCTTTGTTGGGCCGCGGCCGGATATTCCAGGCTATTATGATCAACTCAAAGGAAATGACCGAAAAGTTCTTAATTTAAAACCCGGCCTTACTTCTGAAGCTGGTTTAAAATACAGAAATGAAGAAGAACTTTTAGCTAATCAAAAAGATCCACTAAAATATAATGATGAAGTATTGTTCCCAGATAAAGTGCGAATGAATCTACATTATTTGGAAAATCAATCCTTATTTTTGGATCTGCAAATTATTTTTAAAACCTTCCTTTCGCTTTTTAAATTTTATTAATTCAATTTCTGAAAATAAAACCAACACCCCTCAAAGACTTTTACATCATAGAACCCACCGTCTTCGGGAACCGACGCACCTATTTCTGAAAAATGCCGCACACAGAACTTTGAAAACAGATCCTGAATAAACGGCCATTTTTTTACCCCTCAAACTCTCAACTACTCACCCACTAAACTACTCACCCACTAAACCACTTACCCACTAAACCACTAAACCACTAACCCTCCCTCACTCAAAAAAAACCGCCCCTAAAGGCGGTTGTTAATGCATACTGGGCGGCTAAAGCTTCAGATAACCGATAACACCTAAAGCGTTATACTGCTTGTTCTTCAGTGGATAGCGGTTGCCGTTCATGACCTGGTAAAACTCTGCCAGCAGAAGATAAAACACAGGAACCGTTCCTCCCGGTACCTGGGAAACTTGAAGCGACAGATCTACCGGATCGGGCCCCTTCGCCAGGGTCGTTTTTGCACTTTCAGTCATGGTATAGGTTCCCTCCGAAAAATCAACCTGCACGGCAATCAGCTGCAGGTCTGCTTCCTGTGCGCCCTCCGGATAACTTAAGTGTTTGTTGGGGATGAATCCCTGATGGTTCAGCGTTCCGTTCTGCACATCCAGTGCCTGCAGTTGGGTAAAGATCTGGGTAATCTGTCCGTTGCTGTTGAACTCGAATCCTTGCAGCTGCTTCGGGCCGTCCGGATGTTGGATGCCCGTGGGCACATTGCGCTCGCCCCGGGCTGATGTGCTGTCCAGTGCCTTTATCGCATGCATCACCTGGTTCAGCCGGCTGCTGGTACGGTGGTCTTTTGCAAGTTCCACCTTGTCAGAGACGCTGTTGCGGAAAAGTTGCGCCATCTTTGCGCAGTGTGCAAACTCATTGCCGTTTTCACGGGTGCGTTCAAAGGCGGGGTCTTTCGCGATGCGTTCTTTGCTCACGCCCCCTTTTGTGCGGACCATGTGTCCGTCTTTTGATTTGTAAAAGGTCATACCTTTTAATGTACCTTCGATGTTGAAGATACCGTCAAATTTTGCCATAAACTTTAAAATTTTTTTTGTGACACACTATAGACTTCGGCCGTCAGTCACAGTGCATCCGGTTAATGATTGTCGGAGTACCGGTCTCACAGGGACAAATATAGGGGTGGCGGATTCAGGAATGCAAGGGTGGCAGTCTGTGATGTCCTCTGGTGTCTGCTTTTGTCCCATTTTGGTGTTTTTTAATCCCTGCAATCCTTGGGACAGACGGTGTGGAAAAATATATTTTGATTTTTATCGGCAAATTCTTATTTTTATTTGGTTAATCCTTTAACGTATTGTATATGAAGTTTATGATTTCATCCGAAGAATTAGAGAAAGCACTGCAAACCGTTATCGGTGTATTTTCTGGTTCTGATTTGGAAAAGAAAAAGGTCGCCAATAATCTGGAGAGGGCAGCCAATGCTTTTCTGCACGAAAATGAAGAGAAATTTAAATCCACAAAAGACCTGGAAAATTATGCAGCGGATTTGCGGCAAAGAAGCTGCAGCTATACCGATGCTTTGGAAAACTTTCTTGATGACGGGATGTGGGAATCATTATTTTGGTGTAGGGGAGAGCGGGTAGACTTGCTGGAATCCTTAAAGAAAGTTGCCGGCCAAAAGATAAAAGTCATAGTAGGAGACCTGCTGATGGAAGTGTTTGTCAGGAACGAGGTCAAAAATTTTGATGAGGTGGCGAAGAGCGTCCTTCGGAAGCGTAACTGGAAAGCCTTTGCGGGACAGCATGCACTCTCAGTCACTGCACCCGAGATGCGTCCCAAGGTTGTGGAAATGCTTCATCTTCTTCTGAGGGGTCTGGAAGCGCAGTTTGCGGCATTCGAAAAGCTGGAGGATCAGAAACCTTATCTCGACAGCCTGCTGTGTCTGTTGGGCCATATGCGGAAAGTGGTGGAAGAAATACTTGAATCGATGGATAACGTGTCGTCAGAAGAAAAAGCATCTCAGGTTTTGCAGACTGAAACTCCAAGTGAAAAAGTAAGTGGTGACCGCTATCCTGCCTGGATTTTTAACTCGCCGGAAGCATTTCAGAAATTTACTTTCATCCACAACGAATTTTGTACCTCATGCTCCGATCTTGCCTTCCTGTACCGTGAATTTTTTGAAGAAGGATTGATTGTTGTCGGCATCAGAAAATTTCAGGATTGGTACAACCACTGGACACATGCAATATGTGAATGTTGGACACAGTTTAAAACATGGAATCGCCTGGCGGTGAAATCACGGGTAGAGCGGTATAGGCTTGTGCGTCAGATGTACATGGAGGCCGCATAATTTTTGGACTTTATAATCTTTAAAAGCCGTTTTACACCTTGTGAAACGGCTTTGTTAATTTTTAACGGAGCTGGATGCGATTTTTAAGCGCATTTGTCTTGTCCTGAAATAGCTATACACAAATATAGAGTATATGCAATCAAAAGAAGAGAGATTTTTAGCTCGCGAGAGTAAACAGAGTCATTACGACA
>JAHRWY010000247.1:0-3501 GCA_019104935.1 Kaistella sp. | reverse complement strand
TAAAATTATTCAATGCTGTGAAAGTATCAGGAAGAACGAATAAAGGTCTGGGAATTGGCTTTTTCAATGCTGTTACAGAAAAGATGAACGCGGAAATCCGTACTATCAATACCGGCGAAATCCGCAAAGAAGTCATCGAGCCGTGGGCAAATTATAATGTTTTGGTGCTGGATCAGCGCTTTGGGGGAAATTCCTCGGTTTCACTTGTTAATACTAATGTTACCCGCGATGGTAATTTCCGCGATGCCAATGTTACGGCTTTGCTTTTTGATATTAGAAATAAGAAAAACATATACCAATATTTTGGAGGAACCAAAGAAAGTCTGGTAATCAACGGCGAAACAAAATCCGGCAACGAATCTTCCGCAGGTTTTAATAAAGTTTCCGGAACTCACCGTTTTGGCGCCAATTATTTTATGAGAACCAGGGATTACGATATTGGCGATTTGGGTTATTACGACCGCACAAACTTCCACAGCATCAATACCAATTATTCCTACCGCTATCTTCAGCCAAAAGGTGGTTTGAATGCCTTGAATTACAATCTAAATATTTCACATAACCGAAGGCTGGATGAGGATTTATTTACACAGTTTGTAATTCACAACAGCATCGAAATGCAGACGAAAAATTTCTTCAATTTCGGTGGCGGACTCATGATCTGGCCACTGGGTGAAAACGATATTTACGAACCCAGAACTGCCGGAAGACATCTGGATGTTCCCGCGATGATTAACCCATGGATTTTCATTAACACCGATAACCGGAAGAAATTCCGCATCAATACCTATATCGACTACTATGCGTTCGACGAAAAAGGACGTTACCAGTTGATTTATCAGCTGAATCCGAGCTATAAATTTTCCGATAAACTGCGTCTTTATTATGATGCGAACTTCAATTACCAGAATCACGACCGCGGATTTGTCGGTAAAGATGCTAATGACATTTTTATGGGAACCCGAAACCGCTTCACCGTAGAAAACGGAATTTCGTCCCAGTACACTTTCAACAACAAAATGGCGCTGAATCTTTCGTTCCGCCACTATTTCTCAGAAGTTACGTACAAAGGATTTTCAACTTTAAATGCCGACGGAAGTGTAAAAGACACCAGTCTTTTCACAGAAAACCGCGACGGAACTTTCAATTCATGGAATGTAGATTTAAGATATTCCTGGTGGTTCGCTCCAGGAAGTCAACTCACTTTACTGTACAGAAATGCAGTGGGAAGTTATCTGGAAGAATCGGGAATCGGTATTAAAGAAAATTTCACCAGACTGTTTAATGAACCAATGGTTGATAATATTTCGCTGAAACTTACGTACTACATCGACTATAATCAGGCAAGAAACTGGCTGAAGCATAAAGGCTAAAAACAAAAAAGACCATTTCGATATTGAAATGGTCTTTTTTTTTATCTTGATTTTTTACAGCGATTTAAACTGTTCAAGCATTCTTTTATCGTTTTCGAAAAACATCCTGATGTCGCTCATTTGATAAAGCAGCATTACAATTCTTTCAATTCCCATCCCGAAAGCGTATCCCGAATATTTATCGGCGTCGATGTTTACGTTCTGTAAAACCGCCGGATCCACCATTCCGCAACCCATAATTTCGAGCCAGCCGGTTCCTTTGGTGATTCTGTAATCGGTTTCAGAATTCAATCCCCAATACACATCCACTTCTGCACTTGGCTCGGTGAACGGGAAATAAGATGGTCTGAGTCTGATCTTCGATTTTCCGAAAAGTTCTGTCGTAAAAAACTGAATCGTCTGTTTCAAATCTGCAAAACTTACGTTTTCATCAATATAAAGTCCTTCGATCTGGTGGAAAATACAGTGCGAACGCGAAGAAATCGCCTCGTTACGGAAAACTCTTCCTGGAGACAGAATCCGCATTGGCGGCTGGTGTTCTTCCATGTACCTTATCTGTACCGAAGAAGTGTGTGTTCTTAAAAGAATATCCGGATTGGTTTCGATGAAAAAAGTATCCTGCATATCCCTCGCCGGGTGATATTCCGGGAGATTAAGGGCGGTAAAATTATGCCAGTCGTCTTCAATTTCCGGTCCGTCAGCAACGGCAAAACCAATGGATTTAAAGATTTCAATAATTCTGTTTTTTACCAGATTGATCGGATGGCGGGTTCCCAGTTCAGAAGAAAATCCCGGACGGGTTAAATCTTCTTTTTCCAGGATAAGGTTAGAAGAAGTTGCGTTTTTTAATTCGTCGAGTTTGTTCTCTACAGCCTGTTTCAGGGTATTGATCTTCTGTCCGAATTCTTTTTTCTGTTCATTCGGAACTTCCTTGAATTTGGAGAAAATATCGTTCAGAATTCCTTTTTTTCCGCTGAATTTGATTCGGAATTGCTCAATCTCATCTTTATTTCCTGAGCTGAAATTGCCTACCTCAACCAATAATTCATCAATCTTTTCTAACATCTTTAATATTTATTGAACTGCAAAAATACAATTTTTAACTGAAAATTTCGGCGGTAATCTCAGTCTTAAAATTTTAAATCAGCAGGTTTTTTTCTGCTTTGGTTTTTAGGTATTGAGGAAATTCAGGAACTTTTCGATCGCCTGTTTGCGGTGACTGATCTTGTTTTTATCCTCGGCTTTCATTTCTGCAAAAGTAATTTCATGGTTTTCCGGAACAAAAATAGGATCATAACCGAAGCCTTTTTCCCCACGGATCTCGTGAGTTAAATTACCGTAAACTCTGCCTTCAAAATAATATTCACCGGTTTCGTCCACAAGACACATTACGGTTACAAAATAGGCTTTCCGGTTTTCTTCGTTTTGCATTTCCTCTAAAACTTTGGCCATATTTTTACCGAAATCGTGGTTGCCAGCATACCGTGCGGAATAAATGCCGGGTCTGCCGCCCAGACTTTCCACTACCAAACCAGAATCATCGCCCAGACTTGGATTTCCGGTTCTTTCGAAACAGTATTTTGCTTTGATGAGTGCGTTTTCGTGAAAGGTAGTTCCGTCTTCCACAATTTCGTCGTGAATATCGTAATCCGTTAAGGAAGTTACTTTAAAATCATCGCCCAAAATCTGCTGAATTTCTTCTTTCTTGTGCTGATTGTGGGTCGCGATGAGGATTTCTTTGGCCATATTATTGAGTAATAGTAATTTATTTTTCAGAGTAATGTACGCGGTATTTGCGTGTAAAAAGGTAGTAGAACACTGTAAAAAGCAGAATTCCGATTCCAAGAACAATCCATTCCGAAATATGGAATACCTGAGCGAAACTTTCGGTATCGCCGTAAAAAATTAAAATCGAGGAACACAGATTATTAAAGGCATGCAGAAAAACAGGTAGCAGCAGTGATTTTGTCTTATGATAAACAAGTCCTAAAACGCATCCGAGCAAAACCGCACCCACAAACTGCCACGGATTACCGTGAACCAACCCGAACACTACTGATGAGATGATGATGGCGGTTGCAGGATTCATCCCTTTGTTGATCAAACCTTTCTGAATAATTCCACGGAA
>JAHRWY010000233.1:0-8520 GCA_019104935.1 Kaistella sp. | reverse complement strand
GGTCTTGTAAATCTCAGACTGCCTTTTGGCGCTTTGCCTACGGCGGTTCTGAAACCTTTAATGATATATGCTTGTTTTGACATTTTTCTTAAATTTTAAAATTAGTTTCTCAACGGTTTTCCGTTCTGTAGCATGTACTGAATTCTTTCCAAAGTCTTTCTTTCGCCGCAAAGCTGTAAGAATGTTTCTCTTTCAAGATTCAATAGATATTGTTCTGTGACAACAGTTGGTTCAGAAAGATTTCCTCCGACCAAAACGTTGGCCAATTTGTCGGCAATCAGTTTGTCGTGTGCGGAGATGAATTTTCCGGTCAGCATCTGATCGGTTCCAACGTAGAACATACCCAATGCGTCTTTACCTAAAACTTTCACTTTCTGTTCAATCGGTTGCGTGTAACCTTGGTCTGCCATTAGTTTTGCTACTTTTTTAGCTTCAAGAATCTGCGTGTTTTTGTTTACCACTACAATGTCTTTATGGTTTTCTAAAATTCCCATATCGTAAGCTTCGTAAGCTGATGTTGCTACTTTACCCATTGCAATGTTCATGAAGGCGTCACGAAGACGGTTATTCTTAACATCGTCACTGTGGAATTCTCTTGAAGTTCTTAATGCAAACTCTTTAGTACCACCACCACCAGGAATTACTCCAACGCCGGTTTCAACAAGACCGATGTAAGTTTCAGCTGCTGCAACTACTTTATCAGCGTGCATTGTCATTTCGCAACCACCGCCCAAAGTCATTCCGTGCGGAGCAACTACAACAGGAATTGAAGAGTAACGAACTCTCATCATGGATTTCTGGAAGTAAGCAATTGCCATATTTAAATCGTCCCAATCCTGTTCGATCGCCATCATCAGAATCATGGCTAAATTTGCTCCAACAGAGAAATTAGCTCCCTGATTACCGATTACCAAACCGTCGTATTCTTTTTCAGCCAAGTCGATTGCTCTGTTCAGACCATCTAAAACTTCACCGCCTAAGGAATTCATTTTGGAACGGATCTCGAAATTGATGATTCCGTCGCCTAAATCCTGAATGGCAGAACCTGAATTACTCCAAAGTGTTTTGTTTTTTCTGATATTATCAAGAATGATAAATGCTTCTTGTCCCGGAATATTGCTGTAGTTTCCTGAATTTTTATCGAAGAAAATGCTTTGGCCTTCCTCGTTAACTTTATAGAAGGTTTCCACATTTTTAACCCAGTCCGAAACTTCGTAACCAGCTTCTTTAGCCAGTTCGATTCCTTTCTGAACACCAACCGCATCCCAAATTTCGAAAGGCCCGTTTTCCCAACCGAAACCTGCGCGCATAGCATCGTCGATTTTATACACTTCGTCAGAAATTTCCGGAACTTTGTGTGACACGTAAGCGAAAAGTGCTCCTAAAGATTTTCTGTACAATTCGCCGGCTTTGTCTTTTCCGCCAATCAGCACTTTGAAACGGTCGATCGGTTTGTCGATGTTTTTAGTCAGTTCAAGGGTAGGGAAGCTTGATTTACCCTGAAGTTCGTACTCCATGGTATCCAGATTCAATCCGTGAATTTCAGATTTTCCTTCTGCATTTTTAACTTTCTTGTAGAAACCCTGCTGAGATTTGGAACCCAACCAGTTATTATCCACCATTTTCTGGATGTATTCCGGAAGTGAAAATACGTTGTTGAAATCATTGGCTTCAACACCGCTTTCGCGGACACCGTTTGCCACGTGAACCAAAGTATCCAAACCAACCACATCTGCAGTTCTGAAGGTCGCAGATTTCGGACGGCCGATTACCGGACCGGTAAGTTTATCGATATCGGTAACATTTAAACCTAACTCTTTTACTTCATGCAAAAGGTTCATCATGGAGAAAACACCGATTCTGTTGGCGATAAATGCAGGTGTGTCTTTTGCTAAAACTGTAGTCTTCCCAAGAAATTTAGCCCCAAAATCCATATAGAATTTAGCGATTTCCGGATCGGTGTCCGGAGTTGGAATCACTTCCAGCAGCGGTAAATATCGTACTGGATTGAAAAAGTGCGTTCCCGCGAAATGTTTTTTGAAATCCTCGCTTCTTCCTTCAATTAAGAAGTGGATGGGAATTCCGGAAGTGTTGGAAGATACCAGAGTTCCAGGTTTTCTGAACTGTTCGATTTTTTCGTAAACTGATTTTTTGATGTCGAGTCTTTCAACCACCACTTCAATAATCCAGTCGGTGTTTTTGATTTTTTTAAGATCATCATCGAAGTTTCCAACGGTGATTCTGTCTGCAAATTTCGGGGAGTAGAGTAGCGCCGGGCTGGCTTTCTTCAATTTCTCGAAATTTTCAGCGGCAATCCTGTTTCTTACGGCTTTGTCTTCTTTGGTTAAGCCTTTTTTCTGTTCAGCTTCCGTAAGTTCAAAGGGAACAATATCGAGCAGAAGCACCTCAACACCAATATTGGCAAAGTGTGCTGCAATACCCGAACCCATTATTCCTGAACCAAGAACCGTAACATGTTTGATTCTTCTTTTCATCTCTAAAATTTTAATTATTTTTTATTGATGCAACCTTTTGGTTTTATCCTTTATTTTTATTGTTTAATTCGTTTGCGATTTTCAGAATATCCTGCATTACTTCCTTGAAAATCTCCAGTTTCTCAGCAGGAATTCTTTCGACTACGCTCCGGTTGAAATTTACTACCACTTCTTTGGAGAGATTTCTACTGTTCAGACCTTTGTCTGTAAGTTTGATGATTACCTCTCGTTTATCTGTAGGGGTTTTTTCTTTGTAGATATAACCGTTATCTTCTAAAAGTTTGATGATTCTGGTTAAAGAAGTAGGCTCGATAGCCATTTTAGGTCCCAGATTTGTGCTTCGGGTTCCTTCTTTTGGATCGATTTTTAAAAGTGTAAGTGCCTGTACAGCAGTGGCATCATGATCCTGAGCGAATTCTGAATACATTTTTGAAACTGCGAGCCAGGTGGACTTTAAAATCAGGTCAATATTTTCAACTCTTTCAATATTTTTGTGTTCCATGATGGTATAAGATGTGATTTACACAAATATAACAAAAAATACTATGCATGCATAGTATTTTTATCCTTTTCTGTAAGTCATTGTTATTCAGATGTATAATTAATATGATTTACATAATACTATGCATGCATAATAATTTAAACAGTTGATGTAAATGTCGAATTATCCGATGTTTTCAATTAAATCTGATACTTCGTTAAAGGAAATGCATTTTTGTTGAAAATTATCTCCAGAAATCAACCAAATTCCATCCTTAAATTCAAATTTTAATGACGAAAGGTTTTTTGATGTGTTTTTTTGGAGAAAAGAATAGAGCATTTCTTTCTGTAAAATAGGTGCAATGATTTGTGGCGGGACAAATCCTTCGTTAAAATGAAAAATATTGGGATTTAGCAGTTCATCGTGTTTAAGCAAAATGTCTTCAGTAATGCCGGAATCCAAAACACCCTCATTCACAAGCCATATTTTGTCTGCAAATTCCTTAGACAAACGCCAGTCATGCGAAGAAAACAGGATAAGTTTATTCTGTGTTTTAGCCAGTTTTCTGAGTAATTTCAGAATGACGATTTTATTTTCCTCATCCAGATGGGTGGTCGGTTCATCGAGAATAATCATCGGTGAATTTTGGGCCAATGCTCTTCCGATAAAAGCTTTCTGCAAATTTCCGTCTGAAAGTTTCTGTAAAGTAAAATCACGGTATTGCGTTAGGTTTAAACTATCAATTAAATAATCAACTTCATGTTTATCTGCGTTATTTAACTCAAAATAATACGGGTAATGAATGTATTTTCCAAAGGCTACAAGGTCGGCAACCGTGTAGTTTGCGGGAATTTGTGATTTCGAAAAAACGACAGCGATTTTCTTCGCAGTTTCGGTGTTGGAAAGCGTTTTGACACTTTTACCTTCCAGCAAAATATCGCCCGATAGCAGAGACGTCTGGTTCAGAATACTTTTAATTAAAGTTGTTTTCCCGACCCCGTTGTTCCCGATGAGCAGACAGATTTCGCCTAAAGCCAAAGCGGTTTCAATTGCTTTGATTAAAGGAGTTTTGTAACCAACTGTTGTATTTTTAAGCTCCAGAAACATTTTAAGCAATTTTTTTATTCTTCATCATCATTGCCAGAATTACCGGAATTCCGAAAAGTGAAGTAATTACATTCAGTGGAAACTGTGTAGTTTCGGAAATAACAGAGAAAAACTCCATGATTAAAATTCCCAGAATCATATTTAAAATCCATTGCTGCCACAATTTCGCCGGATTATAAATCATTCTGCAGAAATGCGGAACCACAATACCGATAAAGAGAATAGGTCCTAAAAATGCCGTTACAGAAGCCGATAGTATAGAAGAGGCTACAATAACGAAAAGTTTCAGTTGATTAAGATTTACGCCCAGACTTTGTGCGTAAGCTGCTCCCAGAGAGTTTCCGATGAGGGGCTTTATTGATTTAAAGCTCAGAAATATTCCAATCAAAACAATCATTGTCAACACCCAAACTTGATTTGTAGAAACCTGATTGTTCGCACCGAAACTCCAGAGAATATAATTTTTCAGACTCTGGTTTTCTGCATAAAACTGCAGAATCGAAACAATTGCGCCCGCCAAAGCCGATACCAGAAATCCAAAAATAATCAGGAAAGATTTATCCTGAAATCTGTTTGAAAATGCCAGTAAAATAAGCATCAGGATCAAGCTTCCGCCAATTGCCGAAATGCTCAGGAAGCTGTTCTGTAAAACTTCGGGAAGTACGAGATTCTGTGCAAAAAAAATGTAAAAAGCAACACTTAAACTCGCCACCGAAGTAATTCCCAAAACCGAAGGCCCGGCCAATGGATTCTGAAAATATTCCTGTAAAAGAAAACCTGAAGTGGGAATTGAAATCCCTGCCAGAGCCATCGCCAAAACCCTGTTGATCCGTAGCTGCGCGATTTGAGAATTATCGGTATCCGAAACAAAAAAATCGGCAAAATTCAGTTTCATAAAACCAATATTCAGGTTTACAGCAACCGAAATCATAATTCCGACCGTGATGAAAAAGGCAATGATCTTGAATTTTTTGGACATTATAATAAGCCCTGAAGCTTTTAACCTTCGAATTATTTAAATGAATTAATCTTTTCGTCCAACATTTCTTTGCTCATCATTCCTATGGTTTCGTCGGTTTTATCGCCTTTTCTCATGAACGTAAAAGGAATTGAGCCGCCGTCCCACTGTTTGAAGTTTTTAGGAAAAAATTCTGGTGAAAGTTTTTGTCCGTCAACCAGAACAATATGTTTGGAGAGGTTGTTTTCTTCAGCAAAAGCTTTCACTTTGGTTTCCCAGTCTTCTTTCGGATCCAGCCCTACAAAAGTAAATTTTACCGGCTGCGATTCCATTTCTTTTATTTTTTCTTTAAAATGAGGCATTTCGCGCATGCACGGTCCGCACCAAGTTGCAAAAAAGTTGGTAACATATAAAGTGTCGTTATCTTTTTTAGCAAGGATTTCCGAAGTTTCTTCGGGGCTTAATTCAATCTGTTTGAAAGGAACAACCGCTTCAGAAATTTCGTTGGATTCCGGAACTGTAACAGAATCAGCAGGCGATATTTCGGTGTTTTCGGAGATTTGAGTTTCTTTTTTACAGGCAGTAAAAGCCACCAAAATCATCGCGCTCAGAAGGAATTTTTTCATTTTATTTTTATTATTTTTGAAAGATATTTGATATGGAAAAACTATTACCCAAAGCGAAGCAAGGAGAATTTCACCGGCTAAAATTAACGAAAAAGCAGCAACTTACCAAAAACACTTTCTCGCTGGAATTTGAAATTCCCACGGCATTAAAAGATAATTTCGCCTTCGAAGCGGGCCAATATGTAACGGTTATTTACCCGTCGAAAGGCGGCATCTATCAGAATGATTTTTCAATCACTTCGTCGCCACACGAAGGGAAAATTGCACTTGGTATAAAGATTAACGGGGAGGAAAGCTCTACCAACGACCTTTATAATGATTTCGAAGTTGGTGATGAAGTAGAAATTTCTGAACCGAAAGGAAGATTTACTTTGGTTTCGAAACCTCACGAATTCCGCACTATCATTGGTTTTGCGGGCGGAATTGGGATTACTCCGCTGCTCAGTCATTTCAAAAATATTCTTCATAAAGAGCCAAGAACCAGACTTTTTATGTTTTACGGCAACCGGAAATCTGAAGAAATTGCTTTTAAAGATGAATTGGACAATTTAGCGAAAAAATATGCCGACCGGCTTCAGATTTTCTATTTTTTTTCACAGGAACCAACTTCATATAACTTATTTCACGGGCGTTTAGATGAGAGAAAACTAAAATTAATCATCAACCAGATCCTTCATCTGGATGATACTGATGAAGAAAGCACCATTTGGGATGCGGTGGATGAAGTGTTGATTTGTGGAAAAGGCGAGATGATAAAATCACTGGCAAATGCCTGCTACAATAACGGAATTCCCAAAAAAAATATTCATTTCGAGCTTTTCGAAGAATATAATGAAGATATTTATCCGGTAGAAAAAGATTTTCCGCTGGTGGAGAATATTGAAGTTGATTTTAAACTGTTCAACAAAAATTATTCAACAACGTTAAAGAACAATGAAGTAAAACTCCTGCAGCAACTCTTAATCCAGGGATTTCCTGTGCCCTATTCCTGTAAATCAGGCATTTGCGGCAGCTGCGAATGTGTGCTGGAAGAAGGAGAAGTTGAACTTCTTGAAAACGAATATTTAACAGAAAAAGAAGAAGCCTCAGGGAAAATCCTTGCCTGCATGTCGGTAATGCTGAGTAAGAAAATAAAAGTTAATTTTGATCTTGTTTAAGTAAGGTTTGAAAAGAATTTTAAACATATTAAAATCTTTTTTTACGCTGGTAGAAATTGGTGTTTTGCTGATGATTTTGGCAAATGTGTGGGTGTATGCATTAACGAATGGACGTACCTACACCAGGATTTCTAAGATTCCGCCGCGGGAAACAGCTTTGGTCCTGGGAACTTCCCCGAAGATGAAATCCGGACTCTCAAACCCCTATTTTACTTCTCGGATGGATGCTACCGCTTTGCTTTACCATCACGGAAAAATCAAAAAAATTATTGTTAGTGGCGAAAAAAGTCCGGGTTACGATGAGCCTTTCGCCATGAAAAATTATTTGGTTTATCAGGAAGGAGTGCCGGAACGTATCATTATTGAAGACCCCAAAGGTTTTAAAACCCAGGCCAGCATCAGCAACTGCAAAGATATATACCAGCAGAACGATGTAATTATTGTTTCGCAGGGTTTTCATAACCTTCGTGCTCTTTTTTATGCGCGGAATAATGATATGAATGCGCTGGGATTCGATGCGCAGGACGTTTTAAGCAACCAGAGTTATTACCGGAATCAGTCGCGGGAGTTTTTGGCCCGTGTGCTGGCGGTGGTTTACTATGTGTTTGGTATTGAAAGAAAAGGGTGATTTTCCCGGAAAATTGTGTAAATTCATAACTTTAATTTTTATTAAAACCCGTACATAATCTTATATTTGCAGAAATTATAATTTATGCTCGTTATCGGAATTGCAGGAGGTACAGGCTCCGGAAAAACTACCGTTGTAAACAAAATTCTTCAGCAGCTGAACGCTGAAGGCGTAAACGTTCTTTCTCAGGACAACTATTATCATGATAACCAGCAGCTCACTTTGGCAGAACGCGAAGTTTTGAACTACGATCACCCGAAGTCCATCGATTTCGAACTTTTGATATCACATGTTAAATCTTTGAAAAATGGAGAAGCGATCGAACAGCCAATTTATTCGTTTGTAACCCATTCCAGAACCGGTGATCATGTACAGATTGAGCCGAAAAATGTATTGATTGTTGAGGGAATTCTTGTACTGACAAGCCCTGAACTTTTAAAGGAATATGATCTTAAAGTTTTTGTTCATGCAGATTCCGACGAAAGGTTGATCAGAAGAATTCGACGCGACACTCAGGAACGGGGCCGCGATCTGCAGGAAGTGCTGCACCGTTACCAAACCACGCTGAAACCAATGCATATGGAATTTATAGAACCATCGAAAAACGAAGCTGATCTTATCGTTCCCAACATGAAACAAAATACAGTGGCGATTGATTTCCTTTCAACGGTAATCAACAATACGCTGAAAAAAACACATTGATTATGAAAGAATTAATTAAAGACATCAAGCCGAAAACGCCTGCTTTAAAATTCATTCAAAAATATGTTCTGAATAAATATTTCATTACCATTTTCCTTTTTTTGGTTTGGATGGTCTTTTTCGACAGCACTTCATTTCTCGTAATCAACGAAATGAACGGCGAAATAAACAAGTACGAAAAGCAACTGGCTTATTACAAAGAAGAGTACCAAAAGAACGATGCTTTCTACAAAAAGCTCATGAACAACAAATCTGAAAAGGAGAAATTTGCCCGCGAAAATTATTTCATGAAGAAGCCCAATGAAGAAATTTTTATTTTAGTGGTAGATAGTACGAATATTACGAAAACACAGTAAAAAATGTTCA
>JAHRWY010000124.1:0-2619 GCA_019104935.1 Kaistella sp. | reverse complement strand
GTTTCTGTATTGGGCTTTTTAACCTTCATAGCATAAAGTTCTGGCTTTTCTGGTTTTTTCACAAGCATTTTGTATTCTATGCTGTCGGCTTTAGGTTTTATAATATTTACTTTAGGTGGGTTACGTTTAAATAATGGTGAAGATGGTTTTTCCTTCGCAGGTTCCTCGGATTTGTTTTGTGAATAAGAAAAAGCTGAAATCAAAATCAGCAGCAGACTCATTATTTTCATGATTGATTTTTTATAAAAGTAATAAAAAATACGGATATAAAAAACGCCTCAGATTCCCGAGGCGTTTTACTTACGATTTCAAAACTGTTTTTAGTAATGACCTTTCTCTACATAATGCGCTGCGATTTTCTCGGTAAGTGCAATGATGTTCGGTTGGTTGGTGTATTTCGTAAATCTTCGGAGGCCTGAAAGCATCATGCGCTGCTCGTCGCCTTCCGCGAAAGAAATAATTCCTTCTTTGGCCGCTGCGATGATTTTTTCAACGGCTTTGTAAAGGTTCAGCTGAGCCATCGCCACTTCCACAGAATCTGCGCTGAAGTGTTTCTCTGCTCTTAAAATTGCAGATTCAGCCATATAGATTTGGTTCAGGATTTCGGAAGCGTTAAGCAGTAAGTGCTGCTGTTTCTCCATTTCCATCATGTATTTCTGAAGCGCAGCTCCGGAAACCATTAAGAATACTTTTTTCAGGTTTGCAATTATGGCTTTTTCTTCGCTTAACAGTTCAGAATAATCAGGCACGTCGAAAGACGGAATTCCCATCAGCTCTTTTCCTACTGCCATTGCTGGTTTCAGAAGATCAAGCTGGCCTTTCATGGTTTTTTTGATGAGCATACCTACGGCAAGAAGTCTGTTGATTTCATTGGTTCCTTCGTAGATTCTTCCGATACGGGCGTCTCTCCAGGCAGCTTCCATAGGTGCGTCTGCAGAGAATCCCATACCACCGTAAATTTGAATTCCTTCATCCGCGGTATTCTGGGTTAAATCTGAAACAAAAACTTTTAGGATCGAAGCTTCTACCGCGAATTCTTCAACACCTTTCAGCTCTGCTTCCTGGTGATTCATTCCACCAGCAACCAGTTCATCAATTTTGTCCTGAACATCTTTCGCGGCACGGTAAGATCCTGCTTCTGAAACGAAAATTCCGGTAGCCATTTCAGCAATTTTCTTTCTGATCGCTCCGAAAGTAGAGATTGCTACACCGAACTGTTTTCTTTCGTTGGCGTATTTTGTTGCGTGAGCTAAGATTCTTCTCTGTCCATCAAGGTTTGCTGCAGCAAGCTTAATACGGCCAACATTCAGGGAATTTAAAGCGATTTTGAAACCGTTGTTTCTTTCTCCTAAAAGATTTTCCACAGGAACCTTCATGTCGTTGAAGAAAACCTGGCGGGTAGAAGAGGAGCGGATGCCGAGTTTGTGCTCTTCTTCACCGAAAGTTAAACCTTCGGTATCTCTTTCTACGATAAATCCGGTGATGTTTTTGTCGTCATCAATTTTCGCGAAAACGATGAAAATCTCTGCAAAACCTGCATTCGAAATCCACATTTTCTGTCCGTTGATGATGTAGTGTTTTCCGTCTTCGGAAAGTTTGGCTTTGGTTTTCCCCGAGTTTGCATCTGAACCTGCATCCGGCTCAGTTAAACAGTATGCGCCGAATTTGGTTCCTGTAGCCAGATCGGGAAGGTATTTATTTTTTTGTTCTTCAGTTCCGTAAAGCAGGATCGGAAGAGTTCCGATTCCTGTGTGGGCACCGTATGCAGTCGCCAATGAACCGTTACCGCCGGAAAGATAATCGCACGCCAACATGGTGGTTACGAAACCCATCCCAAGACCGCCGTACTGTTCAGGCACTGTTACGCCGAGGAAGCCCATTTCGCCTAGCTTGCGCATGGTTTCTTCAGTTAATGCGTAATCTTTGCTTTCGAATCTTTCGTGGTGCGGAACCACTTCTCTGTCGATGAATTCTTTCGCAGAATCGCGCATCATCTTTTGTTCTTCAGAAAGCTCTTCAAGCGTGAAGATGTCTTTTGCAGGAGTTTCTGTAATCAGGAAATCTCCCCCGATAAGTGTTTTTTGTGTTGTATCGCTCATGATTTTGGTTTTTAATTTAAAGTAATTCAAAAATTGAAGCAGCTCCCTGACCTGTTCCTACGCACATGGAAACCATTCCGTATTTGTTGCCGCGTTTTCTCATCTCATCCAGTAGCTGAACTGTTAATTTGGTTCCTGTACAGCCGAGTGGGTGACCTAATGCGATTGCACCACCGTTAACATTAAGAATATCTGGATTTAGATTTAATTCTTTCTTAATAGCTACTGACTGAGAAGCGAACGCTTCGTTAAGTTCTATCAAATCGATGTCTTTAAGTTCCAGACCTGCCTGTTTCAAAGCTTTTGGGATGGCATAGATTGGTCCCATTCCCATGATTCTCGGTTCTAAACCTGCAGCTGCATAAGCTACTAATCTTGCTTCCGGTTCCAGACCTAGTTCCTTTACCATTTCTTCGGACATTACAATCACGAATGCCGCGCCGTCACTCATCTGGGATGAGTTTCCTGCTGTTACCGAACCTCCGTTTGCGAAAACCGGACGAAGTTTTGCCAAACCTTC